>CAMDYG010000027.1 GCA_945910225.1 uncultured Eubacterium sp.
CTCCTGGTGATACAACAATGGCTTCTCTTAAGGAAGTTGAAGGTATCGTTGGTGGCGCTGGCGCAAGAGTTCAGAGATAATCTGTTTCTCCAATTAAATATTAATTCAATTTGGACAGGCTGCTATTTAGCAGCCTGTTTTTTGTCCACTCCCTACTTCTGTCTTTTATTCTGGACAAACTAAAAAGACAGCAGAATCGTATATTGATACCATTTCTCAATATACAATTCCACCGTCTTATAATCATATAATCAAAAGCGAATGTATTATTATAATGTTACGCCCTGCTTAAAGATTGCAAGATCATGGAATCCTGCGATCTCAGCCTTAACCTTCTTACCAGAAGCAACATCTAATACGAGCTGGAAAAGTTCCTTAGCTGCATCTTCAAGAGGAAGGTCATCTGTAACAATTCTTCCTGCATTGAAATCAATCCAATTGCTCTTATTACCTGCAAGTCTTGAGTTAGTTGCAATCTTAACTGTAGGAACAGGTGATGCAAATGGTGTTCCACGTCCAGTTGTGAAAAGAACCATCTGTGCTCCTGAAGCTGCACATGCTGTTGCAGCAACAAGATCATTACCAGGTGCGCTAAGAAGATTAAGTCCCTTAGTATTAACAGGTTCTGCATATGCAAGAACACCCTTTACTAATGAGCTTCCTGACTTCTGTGTACATCCTAAAGACTTATCCTCAAGAGTTGTGATACCGCCATCCTTGTTTCCTGGAGATGGATTCTCATAAATCTCCTGACCATTCTTAATGAAGTATTCCTTAAAGTCATTGATAAGATGAACTGTCTTCTCGAAAAGTTCCTTGTTAGCACATCTGTTCATAAGAATTGTCTCAGCACCGAACATCTCTGGAACCTCTGTAAGAATAGTTGTTCCACCCTTAGATACAAGCATATCTGAGAAAAGACCAACTGTTGGGTTAGCTGTGATACCTGATAAACCATCAGAGCCACCACACTTCATACCAATAATAAGTTCCTTAGCATTAACCTTCTCACGCTTAAATGTAGCTGCATAAGCCATAAGCTCGTTCATAAGCTTCTCAGCTTCTTCCTGTTCATTCTCAACATCCTGAACCTGAAGGAACTTAACTCTGTCTGGATTAACCTCTCCGATATAATCCTTAAGGACTTCAATCCGGCTGTTCTCGCATCCAAGGCCAAGTACAAGTACAGCACCTGCATTTGGATGATTAATTAAATCAGCAAGAATCTTTCTTGTATTCTCCTGATCCTCTGTTGTCTGTGAACATCCATATGGATGAGTAAATGCAACTACCTCATCTACTCCTTCTGGCTTGTTAGCTCTTGCTGTTGCCTCAATCGCTCTTGCTATTGAGTTAACGCATCCAACTGTAGGAACAATCCATACTTCATTACGGACACCAACCTTGCCGTTCTCTCTCATATATCCATCAAAATAAGCTGGCTCAGTAGGCTCAACATCCTTATGTCCCTCTGGTTCATAAGTATATTCAAGTAATTCGCCAAGACCAGTCTTTAAGTTATGAGTATGAACCCATGCTCCAACCGGAATATCAGCCTGTGCAAATCCTATTCTGAAACCATATTTGATAACAGGATCACCATTCTTGATAGCCTTAATTACAAACTTGTGTCCCTGTGGAATATCTTCTACAGTAGTAACATCAATTCCTGCAACATTAAGAGTTGTACCTTTAGCAATAGGCTTTAACGCTACAGCAACATTATCATCTTTATTAATCTTAATAAAATCCTGCATATATCCTCCTTGTTTTGCGAAGCAAAATCCGAACCCATTGGTGAGGAGAGGATTTAGCCTCCAATTTAATTATTATATTAAATAAGAGCGGATGAATATAAATAAACATCCGCTCTATAATCACTCTAAGAGCCTGTTAATTAGTCATCAAGAGCTAAATCATTAACTACTGCTCTCATACCTCTTTCTCTGATATCTGTGATGTACTCAGTAATAACTTCTTCAAGATTAAGAACCTTAGAAAGATCCTCGCCACCGAAGAACTTAGTATTGCTTAAGTAAGCATGTGTGAATTCCTTAGCAGACTTTCCTGAATTATCTCTGAAGAAATCAAGAACAGCCTTATCGTCTGTGATATTGTACTCTTCTCCATTTCTGTTACCCTTTAATACAATACCGCCATTGAACTCAGCTTCTGTCTGTGATGTATAGAAACTCATAAGTGCTGCGATAGAGAATGTAAGGTACTTAGGAAGCTTGTTAAACTTGTTAACATATCCTAAGAATGAAGGTAAACATCTAGCTTCCCACTTAGATACTGAGTTAAGTGAAATGCTTAATAATCTATGATCAACGAATGGGTTAAGGAATCTGTCAATAACAGCCTTAGCAAACTCTTCGCAATCTTCCTTAGAAAGTGAAAGTGTAGGAATAACCTCATTGTAAAGTGTCTCTTCCATGTACTTTCTGATTACAGGATCCTTCATAGAATTCTCTACATTATCATTACCAGCAAGGAATGAAGCTAATACAAATGATGTGTGAGATCCGTTAAGGATTCTAACCTTTCTTTCCTTATATGGATGATGATCCTTAGTAAATACTACATTAAGTCCAGCTTCCTTGAATGGAAGTTCCTTCTCAAGCTGCTCAAGTGGAAGGTTAGAATCACTCTCTACAACCCAGAGACCGAATACTTCAGCTCTGTCGATAAGCTGATCCTCATATCCCCATTCTTCGCAAAGCTTAGCTGCATCTTCTCTTGGATATCCTGGAACAATTCTATCTACGAGTGTTGGACAGAATGAGCAATTCTTGTTAACCCAGTCCTTGAATCCATCTTCAAGACCCCAAAGCTCGATAAACTTCATGATGCACTTCTTTAATTCAATACCATTATCAGCGATAAGCTCACATGGAAGTAAGATAAGTCCCTTATCTGCTGCTCCGTTGAACTTCTGATATCTCTTGTAAAGGAGCTGTGTAAGCTTTCCTGGATATGTCTTAGGAGGACGTGCATTAGGATCGTTATCTGTCTCATCAAATACGATACCAGCCTCTGTTGTATTAGAAACGATGAATCTAAGAGTTTCGCTTGTACCATACTCTATGTACTTGTCATAATCCTCAATAGCTGCAACTGCGTCTACTACTGATGTAATCTGACGTGTGATTTCCTTAGGCTCTCCATCAACAAAACCTCTTAACTGAAGTGTGTACTGGCATTCCTGATCATGGAATCTTTCAAGTGTACCGAACTCGATAGGCTTAACGATTACAACACCACCGTTGAAATCTGTCTTTTCATTAGTTACATCGAAGATATAATCAACGAATGCTCTAAGGAAGTTACCCTCACCGAACTGCATAACCTTAACAGGTCTGTCAACTGCATGTGTAATACTCTTGTTTAATCTCTGCATCTTAAATCTCCTTTTTTTATCGGGAATAATCCGTTTTACGATAACGGTCCCTAATTATTAACCAGTAAATGGTATGTAAATAAGTGCATGTAAGCGCTTTCATAAATAAAATATACTTAAATATGCTCTAAGTCAATACATTTTTCTTCTTTTTAAAAAAATCTTACATTACACTTGTTTTTATTATAATACCATTGTATAATTCATTTATCAATATGTAAGCGCTTACATTTAATTATTTTTTATGTTAAAATGCTTCATATACATTTGTCAAGAGATGAGGTCGCACATGAATATTAATATATATGATGTTTCTAAAAAAGCTGGTGTGTCCATAGCAACTGTCTCAAGAGTTCTTAATGGGAACGCTAAAGTTTCTGATAAGACAAGAGATAAAGTTATTAACGCAATGAAGGAGCTTGATTACACTCCTAATGTATTTGCGAGAGGACTCGGTCTTAATACAATGAAGACAATCGGTATAATGTGTATTGATTCATCAGATATATATCTTGCCAATGCTGTTTATTATCTTGAGCAGGAACTCAGGAAATACAACTACGACTCCATTCTTTGTTGTACGGGTAAGGATTATAATAATAAGAAGAACTATCTTGAACTTCTTCTAAGCAAAAGAGTTGACGGCATTATTCTTGCAGGCTCACAATTTGTAGAGAATACAAGTGAACATAATAACGACTACATTATTAATGCCGCCAAAGATGTTCCCATTGTTCTTGTCAACGGATATCTGGACGCTGACAACATTTATTCTGTCATGTGCAACGATGAAGATGCTGTATACAATGCCACAAAACTCTTGATAAATAATTCACATCGTAATATAGTTTACTTATATACGAGCACTTCATACAGTGGCATGAATAAGTACCGCGGATATCTTAAAGCTATTAATGAGGCTGGTATCACTCTTCCAGATGAATTTCATCATTTGTGTGGTAAGAATATATCTCATGCAAAAGATTATCTTTCATATCTGTATGATAAAGGTTTGAAATTCGATGCCGTTATGACATCTGACGATTCTATTGCTGCCGGTGCAGTTAAGTTTGCACATACCCACGGAATTACAATTCCTGATGAACTGGAAGTAATCGGCTATAATAACTCTGTTCTTTCATTATGTACAGAGCCTGAACTTACTTCAATTGACAGCAAGGTTGAGGAGTTATCCTCATGCGCGGTAAACGTGCTTATGAAGGTTTTATCCGGTGAAGATGCTGATAATCACAGCATCATTACCGCTGATATAATAAAACGCAACACAACAATATTTTAATTCACAGGAGGATTATGAATCATGAAACAGTTCATGGACAAAGACTTTTTACTTTCAACTCCAACAGCTCAGCATTTATTCCACGATTATGCAGCTAAGATGCCAGTACTTGACTATCACTGCCATATCAATCCTAAGGAAATCGCTGAAGACAGAAAATTCGAGAACATTACACAGGTTTGGCTTGGTGGCGACCATTACAAGTGGCGTCAGATGAGAACTAATGGTGTTGATGAGAAATACATCACAGGTGATGCATCTGATCGCGAGAAGTTCCAGAAATGGGCTGAGACTCTTGAGATGGCTATTGGTAACCCACTTTATCACTGGAGCCACCTTGAACTTCAGAGATACTTCGGATACAACGGTATTCTCAACGGTGACACAGCTGAGGAAGTATGGAATCTCTGTAATGCAAAGCTTCAGGAAGATTCTATGTCAGTTCGTAACCTTATCAAGCAGTCAAATGTTACATTAATCTGTACAACAGATGATCCTGTTGACTCACTTGAGTGGCATCAGGTTCTTAAGGATGATAAGACATTTGACGTACAGGTACTTCCTGCTTGGAGACCAGACAAGGCTATGAACATCGAAAAGCCTGAATATCTTGATTACCTTGAGACATTATCTAATGTCAGCGGAATTAAAGTAAATTCATTTGCTTCATTAATGGATGCTCTTAGAAACCGTATGGATTTCTTTGCTTCTATGGGATGCTCAGTATCAGATCACGCTCTTGAGTATGTAATGTACAAGCCATACACAGAAGAAGAAATCGAAGCAATCTTTGCTAAGAGATTCTCTGGATCTGCTATCACAACAGAAGAAATGAACAAGTTCAAGACAGCATTCATGGTATCTGTAGGTAAAGAATACAACAAGCGTAACTGGGTAATGCAGTTACATTACGGAACAATCCGTGATAACAACAGACTTCGTTATGATCAGTTAGGACCAGATACAGGTTATGACTGCATTA
The DNA here is from genome assembly GCA_945910225.1 of uncultured Eubacterium sp. Taxonomy (GTDB): domain Bacteria; phylum Bacillota; class Clostridia; order Lachnospirales; family Lachnospiraceae; genus Lachnospira. The sequence continues at coordinate 5,683 of CAMDYG010000027.1, forward strand.
ACACATATGACTGCTCTGCTGAGATGGCTCAGTTCCTTAATGCACTCAATGCTACAGATGAGCTTCCTAAGACAATTATTTACTCACTTAACCCTTCAGTTAACGCTGCTATCGGAACAGTTATCGGATGCTTCCAGGATTCTAAGGCTGTTGGCAAGATTCAGCAGGGTTCAGCTTGGTGGTTCAATGATCATAAGGTTGGTATGACTAACCAGATGACAAGCCTTGCTAACTTAAGTCTTCTTGGTAACTTCATTGGAATGCTTACAGATTCAAGAAGCTTCCTTTCATACACAAGACATGAGTACTTCAGAAGGATTATGTGCGAACTTATCGGTGGATGGGTTGAGAATGGTGAATACCCAGCAGATGAGAAGGCATTAAAGAAGATTGTTGAAGGAATTTCATACAACAATGCTGTAAGATATTTTGGATTTGATCTTTAATTTCATACAAATAAAACCCCACGCACATGCGCGGGGTTTTATTTCACTTTTAATTTTCTATTTCTTTCCATCGTATCAAGAGTATGCATCTTTCCTGCAGCATCCCTTTTAAACTTAGGTTTCTCTCCTGCTCCGGAATTAAAGACTCCAACTGTATTTTCCTTATTATGCTTCTGTGCACATACAGGACAATACCTTCCATATCTTATGTCTGCTCCACAATCTTCGCATTTAATATATATATCAGAGCCATCTGGAATCTCTATTCTTCCTTCTCTAAGATACTTATTGATAACTGCAATAGGAACACCTGTAGCTTTTGCAATATCTGCCGCAACAGATGGACCATTCTTCTCAATATAATTCCTTACCTGTCCAAACTGTGTATATTCTTCCTGTCCACAATTGTCACATTTAAAGATTTCTCCATATGCATAATGCATAAGTTCCCCACAGTTCGGACATATCTTTGCTTTCTCATATTTTACAAGAGTATCAATCTTTCGCTGTTCTTTTTTCTTTTTTTCACGTTCTTCTATCTCTCTTAAAGTTGGTCTCATATCTAAACCTTCTTTCCACTCATAGCGTCTCTGAATATATCTCTTCGTTCTGTCTTTCCAACAGAATTGATTTTCCTGTCGTTTCTTGTTCCATCATTCTTAATAGACTTATTCTTATAATTCTTATCGTCCTCAGTCTCTCCATTCTTCTCTGGAACATTACCAGGTTCCTTCAATGCATTCTCCAGCATCTGTTTACTCTTATATGCTGAATTCTCACGATTCATAGCAAGCATCTGTCTCTGCTTCTGGTTTATATAATGCACAAGATTAGCATTATTCACGCTTAACTGACATCCATATAAGACCTTGGTCTCATTAATAACAACCTTCCTCACAATAATCCCCATAAGACTGTAATTCTGGTTAAAATCAGAAAAGACAAGTCGTACCGGCATATTAATCACATTCTCCATATCCTCCGAACTTACAAATGAAAATCCAGTCTCACTTACATCTTTAATAATAACATCCACTGCCTTCTTATTAATTCCAAGCTGTGCCACCCCTGATATTCCAATAAAAAGCCTGAATGCACCTCGACGATTGACCTCATACCCTTCTCCACTGGCAATGACCTTATAAGATGTACCTTCCTTCTCATATGCGGTGGTAATTCCTACGCCCTTCCAGACCATAGGCGACTTACCATCCCTTACCATGATAAGACTTACTGTTACATTCGCGGCAGAATTAAAACTAAGCACCTTTCCATTAATTCTGATAGGTTCAATAAAAATATGCTGTCCATCCTTTTTAAGAAGCTTAGATGGAAATTCATACTTCTGTCCATTAAGACTTAGCTCTATTATAATTCTGTTATCCCCTGTAATCTCCTGTAAAAGCATATGTTTAGCATCCTCATTATCACATATATATTATAAATATAATAACATACATGTTATACAATTAACAAGTATAAATATAAAAACGCCAGAACCATCCTTCGTGGATAATTCTGGCGAATTAATAATTCAATATCCTTACTCTTCATCCTCATCTGGCTCATTCCAGTTATGATATACATTCTGCACATCATCATCTTCATCAAGAAGATTAAGAATTCTCTTCATTTTCTTAATATCATCTTCAGATGTAAGATCAACAGATGTCTGTGGAATCATAGTAACTTCTGCTGAAGCAAATGTTACGCCTGCATCAGCTAATGCCTGATTAACAGCATCAAACTCTTCTGGTGAAGTAAGGATTTCATAACAATCCTCCTCTTCATTAAAGTCATCTGCACCTGCGTCAAGAGCTAACATCATAAGCTCGTCTGCGTCGCCTGTATATTCTTCCTTATCAACAATCATCTGTCCCTTGTTATCAAACATAAACGATACACATCCAGGAGTACCAACATTACCGCCGCCCTTAGTGAATGCACTACGAATATTAGAAGCAGCTCTGTTTCTGTTATCAGTAAGAGCCTCTACAATAATAGCTGTTCCGTTAGGACCATATCCTTCATATGTAACTGACTCATAGCTTGACATATCATTGCTGGCAGCCTTCTTAATAGCTCTGTCAATTGTATCATTAGGCATATTAGCAGCCTTACACTTAGCAACTACCTGTCTTAACTTACTATTATTATTAACATCCGGACCGCCTTCTTTAACAGCAATCATAAGCTCCTTACCAAGTCTTGTAAAGATTTTACCCTTAGCTGCATCATTAGCTGCCTTCTTATGTGCGATATTCGCAAATTTTGAATGTCCTGACATAAAAATACCTCATTTCAAATTATTGTTGTAACTATTCAGAGCCTGACTCTGAACAATTACAAATTAGCTTTAATCTTCTCAATCATCTCAGCATATTCAGCATCTGTAAGATACTTCTTATCTGGATTCATAAGGAATACGCCACCCCACTCAAACTCGTCCTTATACTTAGGGCAGAGATGGAAATGAAGATGATGACCTGTATCACCATATGCACCATAGTTAACCTTATCTGGGTGGAAAGCAGCCATGATAGCTCTTGCTACTCTTGCAACATCCTCAAAGTAAGCAGCTCTCTCTTCTGCTGTTAACTCGTTCATATCACCAACATGCTTCTTATGTGCAACGATACACCTTCCTGGGTGGCTCTGCTCCTTGAACAGATATACCTTAGATGTCTCAAGTTCACATATCTTAATACCAAACTTAGCTACGAGGTCTCCCTCAACACAATATGCACAATTCTGATCTACCATAATCGTATCCTCTTTTCTATATGCAAATATACTTTATATTGTTAATTACATTGCGTCCTTAATTGAGAAGCTGATTCTTCCCATCTTATCCTTACCCATGCACTTGCACTTTACATGGTCGCCAAGTGTAAGAACATCTTCTACATGGTTGATTCTTTCATTAGAAATCTTAGAAATGTGAACCATTCCTTCCTTACCAGGAGCGAATTCAATAAATGCACCGAATTCCTTAATGCTTACAACCTTGCCTTCATATATCTTGCCTTCTTCAAAGTCTTCTACGATAGTCTTGATATACTTCATGGCCTTGTCCATTCCAGCCTGCTCAACACCGCATACAGAAACAAATCCGTCATCAGTAATATCAATCTTAACGCCACATTCATCAATAATAGCATTGATTGTCTTACCACGCTGTCCAACTACTTCACCAATCTTAGCTGGATCAATAGATGTCTGGATAATCTTAGGAGCATACTCACCAACAGTCTTTCTAGGCTCAGCAATTGCAGGCTTCATACATGTATCCATGATGAAAAGTCTTGCTTCTCTTGTTCTTCTGATAGCCTCTTCAACAATTGGTCTTGTAAGACCATGAATCTTGATATCCATCTGGATAGCTGTGATACCTTCTGTTGTACCTGTTACCTTGAAATCCATATCTCCGAAGAAATCTTCAAGTCCCTGGATATCTGTAAGTACGATATAATCATCATCTGTCTCGCCTGTAACAAGACCACATGAAATACCGGCTACCATTCTCTTAATAGGAACACCGGCTGCCATAAGTGACATACAAGATGCACATGTAGAAGCCATTGATGTAGAACCATTAGATTCAAATGTCTCGGAAACGGCACGGATTGCATATGGGAATTCTTCCTCTGATGGAAGTACAGGAACAAGTGCCTTCTCAGCTAATGCTCCATGTCCGATCTCACGACGTCCTGGTCCTCTTGATGGCTTGGTCTCACCTACAGAATATGAAGGGAAGTTATAATGATGTATGTATCTCTTAGTAGTTACATTCTCATCAAGTCCATCAACCTTCTGTGCCTCTGACAAAGGTGCAAGAGTAACAACATCACAGATCTGTGTCTGTCCTCTTGTGAACATTGCAGAACCATGAACTCTTGGAATAATATCAACCTCTGCTGCAAGTGGTCTGATCTGGGTAATAGCTCTTCCATCTGGTCTCTTATGATCCTTTAAGATCATCTTACGGACAGTCTTCTTCTGGTACTGGTAAATAGCCTCACCAAGTACTTCAAGCCATTCTTCGTTATCAGCAAATGCTTCCTTCATCTTCTCAGTTACAGCATCAATATTCTTTTCTCTTGTCTGCTTGTCATCTGTGAATACAGCAACCTCCATCTCTTCTGGAGATACAACCTGCTTCATAGCTTCAAACATCTCTGCAGGAACAGCACAGCTTACATAAGAATGCTTTTCCTTACCAACCTCAGCAACAATCTTGTCGATAAATGCAATGATTGTCTGGTTGATATCATGAGCCTTATAAATAGCCTCAATCATCTTATCCTCTGGAATCTCATTAGCTCCAGCCTCAATCATGATAACCTTCTGCTTAGTTGAAGCAACTGTAAGCTGAAGATCTCCATCCTGCCACTGTGCCTGAGATGGGTTAACGATGAATTCTCCATCAATCATACCAATCTGTGTTGTAGCACATGGACCATCAAATGGAATGTCAGAAATAGATGTTGCAATAGCAGAACCAATCATAGCAAGTAATTCTGGTCTGCAATTCTCATCAACTGACATAACCATGTTATTAAGAGTAACATCATTACGATAATCCTTAGGGAACAATGGTCTCATAGGTCTGTCAATAACTCTTGATGTAAGGATAGCATTCTCTGATGCCTTACCCTCTCTCTTGTTAAAGCCTCCAGGAATCTTTCCTACAGCATACATTTTCTCTTCATATTCAACACTTAATGGGAAGAAATCAATTCCTTCTCTTGGCTCCTTAGATGCTGTTGCTGTTGAAAGAACAACAGTATCACCATAATGCATTAATGCTGCACCATTTGCCTGTGCACACACTCTGCCGATATCAACTCTTAAAGTTCTTCCGGCGAGTTCCATTTCATACTGTTTAAACATATATGAACTCCTTCCATAAAAATATATATTTAACAGAAGGTCCGAAACAACTGAAAAACACACCATAATCATAATTATGATATACATTTCAGTGGTCTCGGGGTATCCCTTCTGCCATTAACAACACAATAGGGCGGAGTGATACACTCCGCCCTGATAAATTACTTTCTTAAGCCTAAACGCTCAATAAGACTTCTGTAAGATTCAATATCTGTATCCTTAAGATATTCAAGTAAAGCTCTTCTCTTACCAACCATCTTAAGAAGACCTCTTCTTGAATGGTGATCCTTCTGATTAACCTTTAAATGTTCTGTTAATTCAGCAATTCTCTCTGTTAAGATAGCTACCTGAACTTCTGGAGAACCTGTGTCTCCTGGCTTTCTTCCATAAGCTGCAATAATTTCTGCTTTCTTTTCCTTAGATATCATCTCTAATTCCTCCTAAATAATAATCTCCTGTCACTAAGCTTCAGGTCGGAGTGTCCTATAGCTGAGTAACGGCTCATACTTGGTTATTGTAACACAGCATATCCACCTTTGCAAGTATTAATTATTAAGTAAAAACATATTCCTTGCAAAGTCAGAATCCACCGCTATCTGCTTTTTCAATCCTTCAATATCTTCAAACTTCATCTCTGGTCTGATAAAATGCATAAAATCCACATTAACCTTTTTTCCATACACATCATCATCAAAGTCAAACAAAAAAGTTTCAACACTTATCTCTGGTGCATCACTTACCGTAGGCTTGGTTCCAAGATTAGTTACTCCATAATACTTCTTTTCATCAATCGTTGTCTGTGTAGCATATACACCATTTGGTGGAAGCAGTTTATATTCCGTAGGATATATATTAATTGTTGGAAAATCAAGTTTCCTTCCCAGCTGTCTGCCAAGTGAAACAACACCTGTAACATTAAATGGTCTGTTAAGCAAAACATTGACAGTTTCCATATGTCCAAGCTTTAACTCTTCGCGTATATATGTACTACTGATTTCCTTATCCTGATACTTCTCTTTTTCTACAACAATAGTAGAAAAGCCAAGCCTTTCACCAGCTTCTCTAAGAACCTCCGCATCTCCTGCGCGATCCTTTCCAAACCTATAATCAGTTCCAACCACTACATACTTTGCATGAAGCTTATCAATAAGAATCCTGCGTATAAAATCCTCTGGCTCCATATGCATGAATTCATCAGTAAATGGATATTCTATCTCAACATCCAGTCCTAAATCTTCACAAAGCCTGCGTCGTTCACTGCTTGTAGAAATAAAATGCTGGTACTTCTGTGGGCATATTGAAAGAGGAAGGCTGTCAAAAGTAAACAATACTGAAAGAAGTTTATCCTCTATAGCTTTCTGCCTTACAATCTCAATAAGTTTCTGATGCCCTGTGTGAAGACCATCGAATTTTCCCAATGTAACTGCACTGTTTTTATTTAATTGAAAATCATCTGTGCCGTGAATATATTCCAAAGATGATCACACCCCTTTGCTGTTATCTTCATAAAATATTTTTACTGGAAATAGTATCTCATCCCTGAATTCATATATACCTATAAAGTGATTCATATGATCATATACCCTGTACCTGCTGCCATTATAATCAACGAAATCATCTGGTATCTGCTGCCATGCAACTTTATTACCATTATGCAGATATTTGTCATATTCTTCATCAAATGTTATTTCTGGATATTCTTTAAATATCTCATCAATCCCAACCACTCTGTCCTCAAGCTCGCCTTTTAATACAAGCGCTGATATCTGATTAAGCGTCAGAGTATCATCAAGTCTGAATTCACCTACACGCGTTCTTGTAAGCTTCATCATACATGCTCCACACCCAAGTTTCTTTCCAATATCATCGCATAACGATCTTATATAAGTTCCTTTTGAGCAATCCACAGTAATCGTCACAGTCTTTTGCCTGTCAGACAGATTAATATCATTCACTCTTAAAGAATTAATATATACAATCCTTGGCTTTCTTTCAATTTCAATGCCTTTTCTGGCAAGCTCATACAGCTTCTGCCCATTATGCTTTAGTGCTGAATACATAGGAGGAATCTGCTCATATGCACCAACAAATTCATTGCATGCTTTCAGAATATCAACTTCACTGACATTAACTTCTGACTGCGCAACTATTTTTCCTGAAGTATCAAGAGTATCTGTTACTGTGCCAAGAAGCATAACTGCCTCATATGTTTTTCCCCAGTCAGTTATAAGGTCACACAGCTTTGTAGCCTTTCCAATGCACACAGGAAGTACTCCTACAGCATCAGGATCAAGCGTCCCTGTATGACCTATTTTTTTAGTTTTAAGAATTCCACGCAGTTTTGCAACCACATCATGGGATGTAAATCCCTGTTCTTTGTAAACATTTAAAACGCCATTCATGCATTATCCTCATTATACTGCTGTTCAATCATTTCGCCTATCTTATTAACAATAGAATGGACATCCCCCTTAGCCGAGAATCCGGCAGCTCTTACATGTCCTCCACCGCCAAAAGCTGTGGCAATTCTTGCAACATCTATCTTCTTTTTAGAACGAAGGCTTACCTTATATTCATTCTTATCAGTTTCATATAGGAATATAGCAACTTCCACTCCATCTGTAAGTCTTAACTGTTCTATGATTCCGCCAAGTTCTTTTCCTGTAACGCCGTAGAAATTCATTTCTTCAATAGACACGCTTGAGAAAATGCATTTGCCATCATAAAACAATACGCTCTCAAGAAGCGCCCTTCCAAGAATTTGGTTCTGGATATAACTTTTCTTGTAAAAGCTGTTATCAATTATATCAGAATAATCAATTCCCATCTCCATCATCTTACCAGCAATATCCATAGTTCTTCTTGATGTACAGCTGTACTTAAATACACCTGTATCATGGATTATTCCTGTATATATGCACTCTGCAACATTCTTATCAACCTTATCCTCATCAAATGTTGTATAGAGAACTTCACATGCTGAACTTGACTGTGGTTCTACAAGATTAACATCAGCAAATGAATCATTGCTTATATGATGATCTATGCATATCGTCTTATCAGCATTTTCAAAGCAGCTCTTAAATGGCTCAATCCTGTCCATTGAACTGCAGTCAAGTACTACGAATAAATCAAAATGCTTATCCTCTGCCTCATGCTTAATATCATTAATACCTGATAAATAATTAAACTCATCAGATGGCTTCTCAAGATAAACGCTAACCTGACACTCAGGAAAATTCTTTCTGATATAATTATATAAACCTAGTGTTGAACCAACACAGTCACCATCAGGACGTACATGTCCTGTGATACCTATAACTTTCGCATGTCCGATTTCTTCAATAATATTCATAATCAACCTCTTTTATTCTGTCTCTTTTCCATCCGCAACGTGCATCTTGTTATCATGTTCTGTAACTTCATCAATAAGCTTAGACATGTTAATACCATACTCGATTGACTGATCAAGTATAAATCTTATCTCTGGAGTATTTCTTAAGTTGACAGTTCTTGCAAGCTGTCTTCTTATATATCCTTCTGCACTCTTAAGTCCTGCAATTGTATCCTGCTGTGACTTTTCATCCCCCAGAACACTTATATATGCTTTGCATGTCTTAAGGTCAGGAGCCACCTCAACCGCTACAACCGAAGTCATAGGGTTGATTCTTGGATCCTTTATCTCGCTTCTGATTATATTACTTAATTCTTTTAATACCTCACCATTAATGCGGGTATTTTTCACACTATTTTTACGCATATATTCTCCAAATCAAAAACAAAATCCTATCTTGGTACTTCGACCATAATGTGAGCTTCAATCATATCCTCTGGCTGGATATCATTAAACTTGTCGAATACCATACCACACTCAGTACCAGCCTTGATTTCCTTAACCTCATCCTTAAAATGCTTAAGAGATGCGATAGGTCCTTCATATATCTTATCACTGCCTCTTGTGATCCTTACCACTGAATCTCTTGTAATTCTTCCTTCTTCAACGATACATCCAGCAATATTACCAACTCCGGAAGCCTTAAATATCTGCATTATTCTTGCATGACCGATAATCTTTTCTTCATAGATAGGCTCAAGCATACCCTTAAGGGCTGCCTCAACATCCTCAATAGCATTGTAGATAACACTGTAAAGTCTTAAATCTACTTTTTCTCTCTCTGCTACTATTCTTGCCTGGTTATCAGGCTTAACATTAAATGCAATGATAATAGCATTAGAAGCAGATGCAAGTACTACATCGGATTCATTGACATTACCAACACCACCATGAATTACCTTAACAACAACTTCTTCATTAGAAAGTCTTACAAGACTTGACTTAACAGCCTCAACAGAACCCTGTACATCAGCCTTTATAATAATATTAAGTTCCTTCATATTACCAGCCTGGATCTGTTCAAAGAGTGCATCAAGAGAAACTTTATGTTTAGTATCATCAAGAAGCTTCTTTCTTCCCTCACTGATAAATGTCTCTGCTGTGCTTCTTGCTTCTTTCTCAGAATCAGCAGCCATAATGATCTCTCCTGCATTAGGAACATCATTAAGACCAAGAATCTCAACAGGAGTAGATGGTCCGGCAACCTTTACTCTGTTACCCTTATCATCAATCATTGCTCTTATCTTGCCGTAGCATGAACCTGCTGATACAGCATCTCCAACACGAAGAGTGCCCTTCTGTACAAGAATAGATGCTACAGGACCACGTCCCTTATCAAGCTCAGCCTCGATAACAATACCTCTTGCCTTTCTGTCTGGATTAGCCTTAAGCTCATTAACTTCAGCTGTAAGAAGAATCATTTCAAGAAGCTCATCAATACCTTCCTTAGTGTGTGCTGATACTGGAACAAATGTAGTTGATCCGCCCCAGTCTTCTGATATAAGTCCATATTCAGTAAGTTCCTGTTTTACCTTCTCAACATTAGCATTTGGCTTATCTATTTTATTAACAGCAACGATAATCTCAACACCTGCTGCCTTGGCATGGTTAATAGCTTCAATAGTCTGTGGCATGACACCATCATCAGCAGCTACTACAAGGATAGCAATATCAGTAGCCTGGGCTCCACGCATTCTCATAGCTGTGAAAGCTTCATGTCCAGGTGTGTCAAGGAATGTGATAAGATTTCCATGTACATTTACCTGATAAGCACCAATCTTCTGAGTAATTCCGCCTGACTCCTGAGCTGTTACATGAGTTTCTCTGATTGCATCAAGTAATGAAGTCTTACCATGATCAACGTGTCCCATAACGCAGACAACTGGTGGTCTTGGAACAAGCTTATCTTCTGGCTCTTCATCTTCCTTAAGAAGTTCTGCAATAACATCTATCTTCTCTTCATGCTCACAGATACAGTTAAACTCAAGAGCAATCTCTTCAGCTGTATCATAATCGATTTCTTCGTTGATAGTAACAACCTTACCCTGTAAGAATAACTTCTTAACAAGTGCTGCAGGTGCAACCTTCATCTTGTCAGCAAGTTCCTTGATTGTAAGAGTATCTGGAAGAACAAGCTGCTTGATTGTTTCCTCTTCCTTTTCCTTCTTCTCAGGCTTTGGCATAGGTTTCTTGTCAAATCTGCTGTTTGCAAACTTAAGATTTTCCTTAGCCTCATTATCTCTCTTTCTGTCATTTTTCTTGCTGTCTATTCTCGAATCATGTCTTCTTGAATCCGGCTTAGCTGAAAAATCAAACTCTTCCTTAGGTGCAGAGTCTCTTCTTTCATTATTACGTCTCTGGCCTCCATTAAAGCCATTACGATTCTGATCATTATCTTTCTTAAATCCGCCATTACCAGACTGGTTATTTCTGTCATTTCTGAATCCGCCATTATTTCGGTCATTGTTTCTATAACCGCCATTATTATCACGATTACCATAGCCGCCGTTGTTGCGGTCATTGTTTCTGTAACCATTGTTATCGCGGTTACGATCGTTATTTCTGTAGCCATTATTATCGCGGTTACCATAAACACCTTTGTTGCGGTCATTGTTTCTATAGCCATTGTTATCGCGATTGCCGCCATTATTGCGGTCATTATTTCTATAGCCATTGTTATCACGATTGCCATAGCCATTACCACGGTCATTATTTCTGTAGCCATTGTTATCACGATTCTGGCCATCTCTGTTATTGTCTCTTCTTGTATTCTTATCCCTTGAACTGTTCTGTGGGAAATATACCTGTGAGATATGCTTTTTGTCATCTGTATTGCCAGATTTGTTCTGTGTTCCCTGCTGTGCCTGCTTTGGAGCCTGCTGCTTATTGTCTTTGTTTTCAGGCTTAACAGGCTGTGCCTGCTTAGCTGGCTGCTCTGATGGCTTGCTCTCTGCCTTAGGTGCTGGAGAAAACTTCTTTCTTACGTTTGATACCTCTTCATCCGTAAGTCCGCTTACTGACTTGTAAGTCTTCTCACTATTACTAAGCATATCAGTTATATCCTTTGATGTTATATTTAACTCTTTTGCCAATTCATGTACTCTCATATTTGCCATTTAACCTCTTTTCTAAATAATCCCCATCCCAGAGATTATTCCAAACCATGTTCAAAATATTTTCCTATTGTTTTTGCAAATCCCTCATCAAGAATCGCAAGTGATGCTCTGAATTCTTTACCTATTGCATGCCCAAGAATTTCCTTTTCACTGAAAAAATGTATTGGCACCTTATAAAAGCTACACATATCTGAAAACATTTTTTTAGTATTATCAGAAGAATCATCCGCAACTATAACACGGAATGCCTTTCCTGTCTTAACAGCTTTCTCTGTTGAGAACTCTCCACTGACCACTTTGCCAGCTTTCTGTGCAAGACCAATCATGTTAAGAACTTTCTGCCTGTTATCCAATATTATTCAGCTCCTTTTTTAACTCATCATAGATACTCTCATCTATTGCCATCTTGAAAGATCTCTCCAGCCCCTTAGTCTTAAATGCTTTAGCAAGACAATCTTCATTAGCACATACATAAGCCCCTCTTCCGTTTTTCTTTCCGGTAGTATCTATAACAATTGTTTCTTCCTGTGTCTTTAAGATTCTGATAAGTTCCTTCTTATCTTTCATCTGTCCACATCCGATACATTTCCTTTGCGGAATCTTCTTTACCGTTGCCACTTTGCATCACTCCTAATAATTATTCTTCTTCAAGGCTTATCTCAGATGGTTCAACATATTCTTCATCAAAGTTCTCTGTTTCCTCTGATGGCTCTTCTGAATCAGCCTCACTTTTAATATCAATTCCATATCCTGTAAGTTTAGCAGCAAGTCTTACATTCTGTCCCTGCTTTCCAATTGCAAGTGAAAGCTGCTGTTCTGAAACAACAATCTTAGCCTTCTTCTCTTCATCATCTGCAACAGCTGAAACAACCTTAGCCGGACTTAACGCATTTACAATAAGCTGTGCTGAGTTGCTGTCCCACTCGATAATATCAATCTGCTCATTACCAAGCTCATTAACAATAGCTTTAACTCTTGCTCCATTGATACCAACACATGCACCAACCGGATCAACATTAGCAACATTAGCTCTGACTGCCATCTTTGTTCTTGAGCCGGCTTCTCTTGCAATGCCCATAATCTCGACAACGCCGTCTTTGATTTCTGTAACTTCTTCTTCAAAAAGCTTCTTTACAAGTTCCTGTGACTTTCTTGAAACTCTTACAACAGGACCATTCTTTTCTCTGTTGATTACATCAACGACATAAAGTTTAATTCTGTCACCTGGCTTAAATTCTTTATCCTTGAACTTATCATCTGCCTTTAATACTGTCTGGATTCTTCCTATATCAATTGTAAGATCCCCATTCTCATTAACTCTCTGCACAACACCAGTAATAAGTTCTTTTACCTTTGAATGATACTCCTTATAAAGTGCATCCTTCTCCTGTTCCCTGATAGTCTGTACTATTGTATTCTTTGCATTCTTAGCTGCCTTTCTTGAAAATTCATCAGACTTAACTTCTACAGTGATAACATCTCCAATCTGGCAGTCTGGTTTAATCTTTCTTGCATCTTCAATAGCAATATCTGTTCCTGACACATACTTTTCTTTCTTATTATCTCTATTCTCTGGAACTATAACCTTCTCTACAACAGTTCTGTCTGAATATATATGAAAATCTCCTGTCTTTCTGTCCAGCTCAACACGTCCATTATCTGCCTTGTCAAACTCAGCCTTATACTCATCCATAAGAGACTTTTCGATAGCTGCAAACATAATCTCTTTATCGATTCCATTCTCCTTCTCAAGAGCATCAAGTGCCATAATTAATTCCTTATTCATTGCTTTCTTATCCTCCAAAATATTTTTATGCTTCATCTACAAACGCCCATCTGATCATTGCCAGATTGTTTCTGTCAAACTTCTTATTCTCGCCATCTATACTAATTGTTACCGTATCTTTATCATATTCTGTAAGAATACCAGAATATTCCTTAGACTTATCCACAGCAGCAAATAATTTAATTTCAATCATCCGCCCTATGCTTTTTTCATAATCTTTCTCTTTCTTTAATGGTCTTGTAAGTCCCGGAGAACTTACCTCAAATATATACTGTCCATCTATATAATTCTCTCTGTCCAGTATCTCATTAAATTCTCTGCTCACGCTCTGGCAGTCATCAATAGTTACCCCGCCTTCCTTATCAATGTAAACGCGAAGGTACCAGTCACTTCCTTCTTTCACGTAGTCAACATCAAAAAGTTCAACACCATTAGCTTTAACAACTGGCTCAATCAGTTCAGCTGTCTTAGCTTCGTAGCTTTCTCTTTTTCCCATGCAGTACTCACCCTTTCTAAAATATTCAGTTTTCTTATATATGAACGAAAGAGTGGACATCTCTGCCCACTCTTTCCGAATCACATATAGTAGCTTGTAGGGGAATCGAACCCCTGATTCCGCCGTGAGAGGGCGGCGTCTTAGCCTCTTGACCAACAAGCCATAACCTGTGTCGTGCAGTTGTTTACCGCAACAACAATAATATCTTAACTCAATTATCGAAATCCGTCAAGCACTTTTTTGAATTTTTTTAAAATTTTCCAAAAAAATATTTCATAGCCTTCAAAAAAGCGCTTAAATACTGGATTTTAAGTCATTTAATAATCTTATGTAAAACTAAAGATTGCTGTAAATACTCCCGCACTTGCGATTCCCATAATCACTCCTGCAAGTAAAACTCCTAACAAAACTGCTATTACACTCTTCTTAAATCCCATATCAAGAAAACTTGCTGCAAGTGTTCCCGTCCATGCACCCGTTCCCGGAAGCGGAATGCCGACAAAAAGTAATAACGCTACAAAAAGACCTCTTCCAGCCTTCTCCTTAAGCTTTTCTCCACCTTTGTGTCCTTTTTCAATACAGAAAGTAAAGAACTTTCCAATATATTTCTTATCCTTTCCCCACTCAAGAACCTTTCTTGCAAAAAGATAAATAACAGGAACCGGAAGCATATTACCTAACACACATACAATATATGACTGTAACAGTGGTAACTGGAATCCCTGTGATACCGGAATTGCTACACGCAGCTCAATAAGAGGAACCATTGAAATAAGAAAAATATACAAATACTTTTTAAACATACTATCTCCTACTTAATATTAATTATATACAGTTATTGATAATACAGAACATTCTTAAAAAAATCAAGCACATTATATATTCTCTATCTGCCAGTCAATCGGATCCACACCATTAGCCTTAAGAAATTCATTGCACTGACTGAAATGTCTGCAGCCAAAAAATCCTCTGTATGCAGATAATGGACTTGGATGTGGTGCCTTAAGAATGAGATGCTTAGGATTATTAAGCATTGACGCTTTCCTCTGTGCTGGTGACCCCCATAGCATATATACTATAGGTCTGTCCTGCATATTAACAGCATTAATAACAGCATCCGTAAACTGTTCCCATCCATGTCCCTGATGTGAATTAGCCTGATGTGCCCTTACAGTAAGCACTGTATTAAGCAACAGAACACCCTGATCTGCCCATTTCTTAAGATATCCATTATTAGGAATATAACACCCGCAATCATCATGCAGCTCTTTATATATATTCTTAAGTGATGGCGGTGCTTCTTCGCCGGGAAGAACCGAAAATGACAATCCATGTGCCTGATGAACATTATGATATGGGTCCTGACCTAATATAAGCACTTTAACTTTGCTGAGCGGAGTAAAATGAAATGCATTAAATATATCATCCGCTGGCGGATATACAACACATTTGCTGTATTCATCTTTAACAAATGTAAAAAGTTCTTTGTAATATGGTTTACCAAATTCATCCTTTATAGCTGGCAGCCAGTCATTATCTATCATTGACATAACTTATTCCTCCTACAGTCTCATAGGAATTCCTTTATTAGCAAGGTATTTCTTAAGCTCTATAATATCAAGTTCCTTATAGTGAAATAAAGAAGCTGCAAGTGCCGCATCAGCTTTTCCTTTAGTAAATGCATCAAAAAAATGCTCTTTACTGCCTGCACCACCTGAAGCAATTACAGGTATTGATACATTTGACGCTATTGTATTAGTAAGCTCAATATCATATCCTGCTTTCGTTCCATCACAATCCATACTTGTAAGAAGAATCTCTCCTGCACCAAGCTTTTCTGCCTTCATCGCCCATTCTACAGCATCCATATGCATGTCAACTCTTCCACCATTCTTATATATGCTCCAATGTCCGTCACTATTCCTCTTTGCATCTATCGCAACGACAACGCACTGACTTCCAAACTTATCTGCAGCATCAGATATAAGCTGCGGATTCATTATAGCTGCAGAATTAACAGATATCTTATCTGCCCCCTCTCTAAGGAGTACCTTGAAATCATCTGTAGTTCTTATTCCACCACCTACAGTAAAAGGAATAAATACTTTCTCAGCAACCTTTCTTACAAGATCAACTGTTGTATTTCTTCCATCACTAGATGCTGTTATATCAAGAAATACAAGTTCATCTGCTCCAGATTTATCATACATGGAAGCGACTTCAACCGGATCGCCTGCATCCTTCAGATCAACAAAATTAGTTCCTTTAACAACTCTTCCATCCTTGCAGTCAAGGCAAGGTATAATTCTCTTCGTAAACATTAATGACTCCTTTTAGCAATTATAATGACGCAAAATTCTTTAATATCTTAAGTCCTACATCGCTGCTTTTCTCAGGATGGAACTGGCATGCAAATACATTGCCACTCTCAACAGAAGCATGAATATGTGTAGTGTACTCCGTTGTTGCAGCAACAATTTCTTCATCTGCTGCCTTCAGATAATAAGAATGGACAAAATACACATATGGATTACCTTCAAGTCCCTTAAAAAGCTTCGCACCAGGTTTGATATCCAGTGAATTCCAGCCCATATGAGGAATCTTATATCCTTCCCCAGCCGGAATCTTAAGAATCTTTCCAGGTAAAACATCAAGTCCTTCAGCCCCAGGGGTTTCATCACTCTCTTTAAAAAGCAACTGCAAACCAAGGCATATTCCTAAGAATGGTGTTCCTGATGATGTAACCTTTTTGATAGTATCTACCAGTCCGAACTTATCAAGATTATTCATTGCATCTCCAAATGATCCAACTCCTGGCAATATAACTTTATCTGCCTGAATTATCTCGCTTGAATCTCTTGATACAATTACCTCTTCTCCTAAAGAAATAAGTGCCTTTTCCACACTTTTCAAATTACCTGCGTCATAATCAATAATTGCTATCATTGTGCTGCCTTTCCGTATTCTTTTATTTTGTAATAATAATTAGTAAAATCATCTGCTGACTGTTCAGCAAGACTTATTCCTTCTGCCTCTGAAATCTTAAATGTATCCTGTAATGCCTTAATTATCATATTATACTGCTCAGTATACTTGTCATCTATTCCAAGCTCTGCTGCATCACTCTTATAAGTTTCATATCTGTCAATTCCCTTGATAAGTGCATCCAGTGCTTCAGTTTTCATATCAAGCTTCATATAATTCTGATAAGATTCATATTGTCTGTTAACATACATTATTGTAGAAGCCTGTTCATATAACGTCTTATCACTGCCCGAAAGCTTCATGCCATTAAGCTTTGAATATGCTTTGCTATAATCCCCGTTAGCATAATAAGTCTTAGCCTGCGAAACAGCAGTATCATAATTAACCGAAGAATTAAGCACGCACACAAGAACAACTATTCCGGCAACAAATAGCACAAACATAATCATTGACAGAGGCTTAATCTTCAATATATCGCCTGGCTTGGGAGGTTCTTTAGGTTTCTTCTCCTTCTTAGGCTTGCTTTCTTTGGTTTTTTTAGGCTTTGCTGCCTTTTTGTCCTTACTATCCTGTTTCTTTTGTTCTTTCTTTTCAGCGGCTGCTGCCTTCTTTTGTTCTTTCTTTTTCCTTGACTCCTCTTCGTCAAGTCTCTCAGCTTCTTCTTCTGCCTTTTCTTCTTCAGCACGTTTAGCCTTTAACTGTGCAAGACGATACTTAAATCTGGCAAAAAAGCCTTTCTTCGGAGCCTCTGAATCATCAAGAGTATCCTTATCGCCAAATACATCCTCAATTATCTGTTCATTCTCATCCTTTGGCTCATCTGGCTCTTCAGTTACAGCTTCATTATCAGGCTTTTCCTCATCATTTCTTTCCTGCCCGTCATCTTCTAAAGGCTCATCTTCAAGACTATCAATAAATATTTTCTTAAGCTTTCCAAAAAAGCCTTTCTTTTTCTTCTTATTATGCTTGTCTTTCTCAGTCAGTTCCTGTATTGCTGCATTAGCCAGATCCTGTGATTCCTCGTCCTCATTGGTATCAGAAGTACCTGCCTTCTCTTGTTCTGGCTGGACATCTGTATTCCCAGTGCTTTCATTACTATCCTGTGTATCCTGCTCATTCTGTCCACTGCCGCTATTTCCAAACAATTCATCAACTGAAATACTGTCAGACTTAACATCATCAATTATGTCATCCAGTTTCATATTCATCAGTCTCTGCATATCGCTGTCTGTAAGCTCCGCATTATCCTGGGCTGTTATATCAGCCAGAGACGCCTCTTCCACAGGGGTATTCTCTAAAAGTTCATCCAGCTTGGCATCAGCTTGTGCTTCTTTCTCGCTTTCAGACTTTTCATTCTTCTCGTTTTCTTCCATCTCCTGTCTGGCTAATCTTGCAACCTCTTCCGGACTTTTTCCCTGTATCACATTATCCTTTGCCAGACTCTTATCTTTCTCTTGCTGAGAATTCGTCTTGCTTACTGCTTCCTGCACCTGTTCTTTTATAAGCTGTTCTTCTTCATCTATCTCATCCTGATTTTCCTTTTCATTCATTGAACTAAGTAACTTATCAAGATAATCTTCTTCTTTATTATCAGGCAAAATTCTCACCTCCAGAAATACAAAAATATATTAAAATATTAACATAAACACTCATCATTAACAATATTTAACAAGTTCTTTTATAAACTGTACCCCATTCATTTCAACAGCCTGTGCCCTGTCATTAATCTCTTTCGGTATCTGATAAAATGTATTATTAACACGATACAGTCTGGATTTCTGATTAATCATCACAATCCTTTCAAATGGCCATCTTATAATATTAGGATTAGAAAAATCCTCTCCTGCCTCCAATATAACCAGTTTCTTAGCAAGTGAAGAAGATAACCATTTATTATAGAAATCCCATTGTTTTTCTTCCTCTTCTGTATTTCCCTGGTTGACAGGACAGACTATTCTTTTCTCATTAAGTCCCTTGTTTCTTATGTTACCTGTCTTATCTGTAGACACAATAAAATAATTGACATGTCCAATTGATTCCAATATCTTTTTCAGATTCTCATACACACTGTCATCATCTGAATTATATATTTCTTTCCCAATTCCCAGAATTACATAATCTGAACTTTTAATATCATCTATTATCTCTTTATAATCCATAAAATCCTCCATTCCATAACAAGATAATTATATAGATAATTACATATAAATCAAGTCCCTGTGACTTTATGAAAAGATTCCTGTCAGCCGTTTACCCATATATGTAGACATATAAAAAGGACGTCACCCATATTAAGTGACGTCCATATAAGAGGAAGTGTAAAATGAAGAAAATTATCTAAGTAATTTATCAATTTCTGAAACAAGCTGTCCAATCTCTGGCTTTGACAACTGGACATCTGCTCCAAGTGATTCTCCCTTTGCTCTCATCTGCTCATTAATAAGTGATGAGAATATAACAACCGGAATACTCTTTAACTTATCATCAGACTTAATAAGCTTGGTAAGTCTGTGACCATCCATAAGAGGCATCTCCAGATCCGTTATAACACAATCTATATCAAGAGGAACCTTGCCAGCCTTGGCATCTGATATGAAATCCCATGCCTCCTGTCCATTATTACATAATGTAAGGTTAACATACCCTGATTTAGTAAGGGAATCAGATATAAGCTTAATAAGAAGTGGTGAATCCTCAGCTATGACAATATGTGCATCACTTCTTGGTCTGCCTTCAAGCTTGGCAATATCAGAAGTCTTAAGACCTGTTTCAGGACTTATATCTGACACAATTCTCTCAAAATCCAGAATAATAATAAGCTGTCCATCAATCTTGACTATTCCAGTAGCAATTCCATTATCAGCTGTACTTATAGTAGTATCCGGAGTAATGATATCAGCCCATGAAACTCTGTGGATTCCTACGACTGTATGAACATGAAATGCAACATTAAGCTTATTAAAATTAGTTATAATAAACATATCCTTGGAAATATCTTCTGAAGGTGCTGTCTTTATAACCTTAGCCAGATCTACAACAGTTATAATAAGATCTCTTGGCATAAATATACCTTCTACACAAGGATGTGAATTAGGCACTGGTGTGACCGGACTATAAGGAACTATCTCCTTAATCTTGGCAACATTAATACCATAGTGGTTGTTTCCTATTGTAAATTCAAGAACCTCCAGCTCGTTAGTTCCACTCTCTATCAAAATATTAGTTTCCATATTAAATTCCTCCATGTTGTTCACGAACAACTCTTATGTGAAGATTATAACAGAAACATATTAAAAATACAATGAAAATATAAAAAGTTATCTTGCCGGTCTTATTATACTTCTGTTGCACAGATATGTTATGCTGCGAAGACAGCTCTATAAACCCATCTTTGCACTCGCTGTATATAGGCTTATAAGTCTTTCCATTAACATTAAAAGCTGCCCCCGATTCCAGTACTACATTTCTAAGTTCTATCTCATTCTTAAAATCAGCAATAATCATATATTCATCATCATTAAGTGAATATTGTAACATACATCTGTACTTACACTATTTCTTTATAAAAGTCATTCTTGTAAAATGTTATCTTAACCCGTGTATATCTGCCCTTAACTGACTCTGTGCTGATTGCAGACCCAAGCTTGTCGCACAGCTTCTTTACTATATAAAGGCCCATTCCTATAGCCTTTGAAAACTCATGCCCATTTTCTCCTGTAAATGATTTATCAAATACCCTGGGTAAATCAGAAGCATTTATGCCAATTCCATTATCCATAATATCAAGAACAACACATTTCTTGTCTTCTGCTGCCGACATCTTTATATAATGCTCTGACTTATTATTATCTTTATACTTAATGCTGTTATTAACTATCTGGTTAAGCATGAACTCCATCCACTTTGAGTCTGTAAGAACTATCTTATCTGCATTACTTACCTCAAATGATATATTATTTTCTAACAGATCATCTTTATTTTTTAACGCAACCGTTGATATTATCTTCGATAATCTGACATCGTTGATTATATAATCCTTTTCTGCATTCTCACTTCTGACATAATAAAGGATCTGCTCAATATAATTATTGATCCTGCGGATCTGCGTATTCATTCTGTCAGCAAATTCCTTATCACAATTATCCATATGATTATGAAGCATTAGTGTAAGTGAAGCTATAGGAATCTTTATCTCATGAATCCACATTTCCACATATTCTTTAAAATCCTCCATTGACAGCCTGTATTTCTTTACATTTTCAGACATGGATCTGTCAATATCGCTTATTGCGTCATACAATATCTCTCCCTCATAGAACGCTGGTCTGCAAAGTGTTTCTGTAACAAAATATTTTTCCTCAAGTGCAGCGATATTAACTGCCAGTTCATCATAGAACTTCTTTCTGCGGTAATAATCTGCAAGCAAAACTGCCACATAACATATGGTCATTATAAATACTTCCGCAATTATTAACTGAAACTGTGCCTTGAAAGCAGCCAGCATAAGCACGCTTATAATAAGCATCGCTGCAAATATGCACACAGAGTACAATCTGTCTCTAATATATTTTCCTAATTTCATACAAGAATATATCCCTGTCCCTTTCTTGTCTCAATAACGTCATCTAATCCAATATCTTTAAATCTGCCTCTCAGGCGGCTTATATTCACAGTCAGTGCATTGTCATTAAGATATTCCTCATTATTCCATAATTCAGTCATAAGTTCATCTCTTGAAACAATATGTTCCCTGTTAGATAACAGGTACAAAAATATTGTCATCTCATTCTTGGTAAGAGTAATCTCTTCGTCTCTGTATTTAATAATTCCCTTCTGTGGCACAATCTCCATCCCCCGGTAAATGGTTGTCTTATCAGACTTTGCAGCAAGCCTTTTAAATATAGCATTAATCCTAAGCAAAAGTATTGTCGGATTATATGGCTTGGTTATATAATCATCTGCGCCATAACTCATGGAAAGGACCTCGTCCGCTTCAGAATCCCTGCTTGTAACCATGATCACTGGCACTTCTGATTTACTTCTCAGCTGCTGCAGAAGCATTTCGCCATTCGAATATGGAATATTAATATCAAGAAGAACAAGGTCTGGATCCATGGCAATAATATTGTTACATGCATCCTTAAAATTCTCCAGCACAACCGCCTCATAACCCGAATTATCTAATAATTCTTTTAATTCCCTGCTTATATCCCTGTCATCCTCAACAATAAGAATCCTATTCATCTCTCAATCCTCTCTACATTTGGTATAAATGTTCTGATATAAATGTGTTTTAAACTGTTTCATAAAAAAAAGACAGAGAAAACTAAAAAGTCTTCCCTGTCATATATATGCTGGATATCCAGAGTATCAGAAGCTGTGGCCTCCGCCACTTCCTCCGCCTCCACCAGACGAACCTCCGCCTCCGCCGGAACTTCCTCCCGAACTTGACTGCTGTGGAGAATACGTTCTTGTCTGATGTGTAAATACAACATTGCCACTATTAAAGGCTCTGTGCTCAAACAGTCCATTCATAAGAACCTTCGTTGATGCTTTCTTCTGTGATGAATAGAACCTTACAATAATATAATTAATAACAACTGCCAAAACTAACGCAATAAGTGCATTACTTATATACTTCATTGGCTGTGAGATTCTTCTTCCCTGAAGCAATGTGTATTCCTGCTCATATGCTTTATATGCACACATATAATAATCCTTGTCTGAAGCATACTCATATACATTATCTGTAATACTGTCTGCATATGATTTTGTAATAGTTTTATTAATAAGGCCATTACTGTGTATCCATATATTTCTATTATCCATATCAATTAAAAATATCGTTCCACTTTCAGAACCATATCTATCTTTATATAATGATCTGATATAGCTTTCTGTAGATGAGCCATTATAATCTATAGATTTAAACATTACATTTCCATATTCTGTAATAAGCTTCATCTGCTCCAACAGCATCTGTTCTTCACTCTCAGTAAGGAGTCCGGCATCATCTTCAATTACTGCCTCATAGCCATTAGCCGGATTGTTATATGATTCATTTGCTGACACGCTGACACTGAATATGGTCATTATGCTCACGCATATTACAAGTAAGGCTGATAAAAATATTATTCTTTTACGCATTATCATTACCTCCCTTGTATTCATCAAACTGTGGCAGTTTCCTTGTTGCCAGCATATTGTAATATCTTATAAGATCAACAAGAGTAAACATCAATGTAATCAAAACAACAATTACTGCCGCATAATAGTATATATCAGATACCGGATTTATAAGCAGTACCAGTGTTGCAAGCGCCATGGCAATAAGAGCTCCAATGCTTCCAGATACACCTTTTCCTTTGGATACCGCTTTAAATGTTTTTTTGCTCTTAACAGTTATGACAACTCCCGCTATAAAACATATTCCACTTATGACAAAAGATGAACTGGCTGATAATATACTTCCGGCTATCACTAATATCATAAATATATATGGTGCTCCAAATACAAGTATAAGAATGGATATTACTACCTTTAAAGCATCCGGTATGCTCTTTTTCTTTTTAAAATCCTCACTGCTTGTTCTTCGTGCATCTGCTATCTGGTTAGCAAGCAAGTCACCATCACCCTTTACACCTGCATTATATTTACTTTTCAATACATTTGATTCAATCCACGAACCCTTATCATCACTTTTTTCATCGCATCTTTTTATTTTTCTTAACTCAAATGAGTACATTATGACAGCAATTAATGCTATTAATGCAGCAACAACTAAAGTTACCTTCGGTCTGAATGTAAAAAATATGTTAAGCAGAATAAATATAGGAATTGCAAGTAACATAGACCCGGCAAAATATTTTCCAACAGAAACCGGCAAATCAGCTGCAACTTTTCCAGTCTGTCCATTAACTGTTGCATATGCAACTCTGTCTTTATTTCTGTATGATAAAAACCATACCGGATACAATGTCCTGTCAACATTCTGCACCTTGGTATTACATTTGGATTTTATAGTACTTCTTGATTCCTTAAGTGACACACTGCCAAACGAGACATTATTCTTTATATAGTCATATGTCTCTTCACTAGACATATTCATGGCATCATTCATATATACATCACAGCCTACATCCGCTGTATCCGCATAAAAGCCACTTAAAAATGCTGGCGTGAAGCTTCCCATATTCTTAACATCAAATGGCGCAATAGCCGCACTTATATTATCATCAAATGATGATGATGCATCAAATGAAATTCCTTTATACTGACAATCAATATCACCATTGATATCATAATGATCCGTATATATATAATCACCATGTCTTGTACTCTTCTCTCCCTTAAGCACCACAGGACCTTCCTGTGTTATGGTGTATGCCCAATACGGCATGTATATCCCACGGAATCCATCAATATATTTTTCATTCTTCAGCTCTTTAGGTGCAAACCACGCCCGTCGCATCATTTTCTTATATTCTTTCTTGCAATCCTCTTTGGTCTTACTAAATGGAATTATATATCCCGGACGAAGCTGCCTGGAAATTCTGCTTTCCAGAACTGTAGATGCACCACAGAAGCTGCAGAAATTAGCAACCGTATTATCGGTACTCATAATTTCACCACCACACTGCGGACACTTAAAAACAGTAACATCATATTCCGTACTTTCTTCAGCTGAATTACCCTCACCAAGATTATACGGGTTATAATGTGTACTACAATGCTCACATAGCATCGACTGTGACGGTATATCGAAAATAAGCCTTCCGCCACAATTAGGACACTGATACATACATTCTCTCCCCTCATATGTATTAACTTTATTCAAAGTCTTACTAATTGTAACACCTATTAATATTCTTTTCAAACCCACATTAGTACTATTTACAAGAACAAAAAAAGCAGGTCTTACGACCTGCCAATATACATATATTTATCAAATTGCTCTTTCAAAACTGCACATTAAATATATCATATCATACCTGCCTTGGCAAATACTTTTTCATCCGTTTACTCTTAAGAATAACTCTCTTTGTTCTATCCAAACCGTCTTAACCTTTTCTCTTGGTTAAGCCCTCGACCTATTAGTACAGATCAGCTCCATATGTCACCACACTTCCACCTTCTGCCTATCTACCTCGTCGTCTTCAAGGGGTCTTACTAACTTATGTTATGGGATATCTCATCTTGAGGGGGGCTTCACGCTTAGATGCCTTCAGCGTTTATCCCGTCCCGACTTGGCTACCCGGCTATGCATTTGGCAATGCAACCGGTGCACCAGAGGTCAGTCCATCCCGGTCCTCTCGTACTAAGGACAGCTCCTCTCAGATATCCTACGCCCACGCCGGATAGGGACCGAACTGTCTCACGACGTTCTGAACCCAGCTCGCGTACCGCTTTAATGGGCGAACAGCCCAACCCTTGGGACCTACTACAGCCCCAGGATGCGATGAGCCGACATCGAGGTGCCAAACCACTCCGTCGATGTGAACTCTTGGGAGTGATAAGCCTGTTATCCCCAGGGTAGCTTTTATCCGTTGAGCGATGGCAATCCCACTTTCATACCACCGGATCACTAAGTCCTACTTTCGTACCTGCTCCACCCGTCGGTGTC
>CAMDYG010000028.1 GCA_945910225.1 uncultured Eubacterium sp.
CACAGCGGCTTCTTCATCAGTGAGTCCTGTTATGTGGCAGATGTCGGCATATTCGTTGCCGTATTTTACATACATTCCTGCTATAAATACTGATTCTGCAACAGGTCCTTCTGATGGCCCTGTGGTCTGGAATGATTCACCAGGAGTAGCAGAGAAACAGTTTAAGTTAAGGCAGTCGTTCCAGTCAGCTCTTCCTATAAGTGGAAGCTTGTGCGGACCAAGATGTGTAGTAGTGTAATTGAACGATCTTCGTAAATGTTCCATAAGTGGCTGTGCTTTGCTTGTGTCACAGTCAAATGCTACCTGTTCATTAAGAATGCTGTAATCACCTGTTTCCTTAATATATGCTGCAGTTCCAGCAATGAGCCATAAAGGATCATCATTAAATCCGGATCCTATATCTGAATTACCTTTTTTGGTTAATGGCTGATACTGGTGGTAAGCGCTTCCGTCTTCAAACTGGGTAGCAGCTATGTCGAGAATTCTCTGCCTTGCAGAATCAGGAATAAGATGAACAAACCCCAAAAGATCCTGGCATGAATCTCGAAATCCCATTCCGCGGCCTGTACCTGATTCATAATATGATGCAGATCTTGACATGTTGAATGTTACCATGCACTGGTACTGGTTCCATATATTAACCATGCGGCATAACTTTTTATCTTCTGTATCAATAATATAAGAAGAAAGAAGCTTGGTCCAGTAATCTTTTAAGGCTGCAAGTGCTGCATCAAACCTTGCTGGAGTATTATATTTTTCAAGCATTGCATATGCAGGCTCTTTGTTGATTATTCCAAATGATTCCCATTTTTTATCATCAGAGTTCTCTACATATCCTATAATGAATACATATTCTTTTTCTTCACCAGGTTCAAGGTCTATGTCAATTCTGAAAGAACCAACAGGAGACCAGCCGCTTGCAACGGAATTGAAAGAAGTACCTTCTTTAACAGCTTTAGGCATTGCAGGACTTCCGTATGTTCCAATAAAGCTTTCTCTACTTGTGTCATATCCATCAGCTGTAGTGCTGACAGCATGTACGGCATAATGATTGCGTCTTTCGCGATATTCTGTTTTATGGTATATAGCAGACATTAAAGAGCCGCCGATGTTAATTTCAGGCTGGATTTCAACTTCACCTGTGCTGAAATTTCTCTGGAAATTGTTACAATCATCAACAGCATTCCATAAACAGAATTCTATATAAGAATATATTGATAAATGCTTTGCAGTATTACTAGTGTTTTTAACTGTGAGCTTATTGAGTTCGCAATTATCTCCAATAGGAACAAGAGCTGTCTGCGTGGCTTTAATATTATTTCTTGATGAAGATATTATTGTGTAACCAAGACCATGCCGGCATGTATAATCCTCGACAGGAGTCTGTGTTGGCTGCCAGCCGGGATTCCATATTGTGTCATTATCTTTGATATAAATATAATGACCATTATTGTCTAAAGGAGAATTGTTGTAACGATAACGTGTAAGTCGAAGGAGCTTGGCATCTTTATAGAAACAATATCCTCCGCCAGTATTGCTTTTAAGACTGAAGAAGTTCTCACATCCCAGGTAATTAATCCATGGCAATGGAGTTTCTGGTGTTGTTATGACATATTCCTTGGAAGCGTCATCAAAATAACCGAATTGCATATTATACCTCCTGTACGCATATAATTTATAGAAAACGATTAAGTGCTTCAGGGTATAAATTTAATATTGATTTTATATAATAAAGTATATTTTAACCCCTGAATTAAATCAATCATAATTTCATTAAAATATGATAATTGTGATAAATGCACAAAAAATACCAGCAAAAATCAGAAAATAAGTAAAATTTACAAAAAGACTTGCATTTATATTTGATATGGTGTATATTAAAACTACGAAAACGATTAAGTAATGCATGAAAGGAATGAATCTATGGTATCTATGAAAGATGTTGCTGTAGAATGTGGAGTTTCAATTGCTACAGTGAGTAAAGCTCTCAATGACCATAGTGACATCAGCGAAGAAACACGCAGGAAAGTTAAAGAAGCAGCTAACAGACTAGGGTATTATCCTAATTCAGCAGCAAGAGCACTCAAGACTAACAGATCATATAATATAGGAGTTCTTCTTAACAATGGTCTTGCTCATGAGTATTTCGCCGAAGTTCTTGAAAGTTTCAAGAATGAAGCTGAAAAGAAGGGGTATGATATTACATTTGTCAGCAATCATTCAAAGAAAATGACTTTTTATGAACATTGCTTATACAGAAATTTTGATGGCGTGCTTCTAGCTTGTGAAGATTTCAGCAATTCTGAAATTTACGAAATGGTTAGCGGGAGATTACCAGTTGTGACCATCGACTACATTTTCAATGGCAGTACATCGGTCAATTCTAACAACGTGAAAGGGATGAGTGAGTTAGTACGTTACGCGTACAGCAGGGGACACAGAAGAATAGCTTACATTCACGGCAATAATGAATCAGAGGTTACTAAAGAGCGTCTGGCAGCCTACTATAAGACAATGGGTGATTTAGGAGTAGAAGTTCCAGATGAATATGTAAAAGCATCAACCTATCTTGATTCAGTAAAAGCTGAAGAACTTACATATGAGCTATTAGAACTTAAGGAACCACCAACATGTATATTATATCCGGATGATATGTCCGTGGTTGGTGGAAAGAACGCAATCAAGAATATGAAATTGCATAGTCCGAAGGATGTGTCTGTTGCAGGGTACGATGGAACAAGATTCTCGCAGATGTTAAATCCTAAGATTACAACAATTCGTCAGGATACCAGGGAGATAGGCAGGATTGCCGCAGATGAGCTTATAAGCGCTATAGAGAATCCCAAGGCAACTATAATAAAGAGGGTTGTTGTAGATGCGGAATTAATCGAAGGGGAAACAATTAAAAGAATAGGAAACTAAGGTGTCGTCTAAGATTTATGGAGGGTTTTTTATGAAAAAGAGATTATTAAGTATGGCACTTGGCACAATGATGGTGCTTTCCACATTAGCAGGTTGTGGATCAAAAAGTGGAGGTTCAACAGCAGTAAATACAGATCCTGATAAGCAGGGAAAAGTTCTTAATATATACTGCTGGAATGAAGAATTTAAGGGTAGATTTGAGGGATATTACAAGAAACTTCCTTCAGATGTTAAAGTTAACTGGGTTATTACTCCTAATGAGAACAATGCATACCAGAATGCTCTTGATGCTGCTTTATTAAAGCAGAAAGATGCAGCAGATGATGATAAGATTGATATATTCCTTATCGAGGCTGATTATGCTTTAAAGTATGTTAACAGTGATTATACACTTGATGTAAAGGATATAGGCCTTACAGATGATGATCTTAAGGATATGTATCAGTACACTAAGGATATCGCAACTGACAGCAACGGAAAGCTTAAAGCTACAACATGGCAGGCTACTCCAGGACTCTTTGCTTACAGAAGATCAATCGCCAAGGATGTTCTTGGAACAGATGATCCAGATAAGGTTCAGGAAGCACTTTCATCTTGGGATAAGTTTGATAAGGTAGCTGAGCAGGCTGCTGCTAAGGGATATAAGATGCTTTCAGGTTATGATGATTCATACAGAGTATTCTCTAACAATGTATCAGGTCCTTGGGTTGATTCTAACAATAAGATTGTCATTGATGACAACATTATGAAGTGGGTTGATCAGACTAAGACATATACAGACAAGGGTTACAACAATAAGTCATCTCTTTGGGATTCAACATGGGCAGCAGATCAGGGACCTTCTGGTAAGGTATTCGGATTCTTCTATTCAACATGGGGAATTAACTTTACACTTTTAGGCAACTCACTTGCTACTCCTGTTGCAGAAGGTGGTAAGGAAGAAGTTGGCAATGGTATCTATGGTGATTATGCAGTTTGTGAAGGACCACAGAGCTACTACTGGGGTGGTACATGGATCTGTGCAGCAGCTGGAACAGATAATGCTAACCTTGTAAAAGATATTATGAAGACTCTTTGCTGCGACAAAGATACTATGAAGCAGATAACAGAAGATACTCAGGATTATACTAATACTACAACTGGTATGAATGAAATTGCCAATAGTGACTTTAAGTCAGATTTCCTTGGCGGACAGAATCATATTAAATTATTCGCTAAGTCAGCTCCTAAGATTAGCATGAAGAATATCTCTTCATATGACCAGGGTCTTAACGAAGAATTCCAGAAAGCCATGAAGGATTACTTCGATGGTAATGTAACTAAGGATAAGGCTCTTGATAACTTCTATAAAGCAGCTATTGAGAAGTATCCTAACCTTTCAAAGTAATTAATTATTAATTGCTAGTCATTAAGGCACAGTCACTATAATAGGTTGTTATATGGCTGTGCCTTTTTATATGGCAGGAATGGAGATATGTATGAATAAAAAGAAGAAAAAGTTCGTAAGTTACGCCAAGTGGGGCTACATATTTCTTATACCGTTCTTTGCAGTATATATTGTGTTTTCATTAATACCATTGATATCTACTTTTTATAATAGTTTTTTTGAGAACTATATGGTCGGACTTATGCAGGTTGGACCTAAGTTCGTTGGATTTGACAATTACAAAGCCATACTGTTTAACGGTGATACATTGCTCTATCTGAAGAATACAATGATAATGTGGCTGATGGGATTCATACCTCAGATTCTTATATCATTACTTTTGGCGTCATGGTTTACAGATCTTAGATTAAGATTAAAATGTACAGGATTTTTTAAGACAATAATCTATATGCCTAACTTAATTATGGCATCTGCGTTTGCCATGTTGTTCTATGCAATATTTGCGGATCAGGGTCCAATTAATAACATGCTTAACAGTATGGGATTGCCTACATATAGATTTTTGGCTGAAGTTGCAGGAGCCAGAGGATTAATTGCTCTTATGAACTTCCTTATGTGGTTTGGTAATACTACAATAATTCTTATGGCTGCTATAATGGGAGTTGACCCATGTCTGTTTGAGGCTGCAAGAATTGATGGAGCTAACTCAAGACAGATATTTGGAAAGATTACACTTCCACTTATTAAACCAATTCTGGCATATACACTTATTACATCATTGATTGGTGGTATCCAGATGTTTGATGTTCCACAGATTCTTACTAATGGTAATGGTAATCCAGACAGAACAAGTATGACGGTTATCATGTACCTTAATAAGCATCTTTATAGTAAGAATTATGGTATGGCAGGAGCACTTTCGGTTATTCTGTTCTTTGTAACAGCTATACTTAGTATATTTGTATTTAATTATATTACTAAGGATATGGAAGCCGCAGGAATAAGAAAAGCCAAGAAGAAAAAAGCGAAGGAGGCGAAGTGATATGAGTAAAACTGATAATGCCTCTGCAAGCGCTAATATTAAGGGCGCTAATGCTGGAGTTAAGGATAAGGTAATACTTACAATTGAGAGAGTATTATGTTATATAGTGCTTATTCTTATAACATTCTTGTGTCTCTTCTCATTCTATGTACTTATAATTAATACAACGAGATCACATCCGGATATTCAGAAAGGATTCTCATTCCTTCCGGGTAAATCGTTTATAGTTAACATGAAAAATGTGCTGGCTAATCAGAATATACCTGTTATCAGAGGTATGTTTAACAGTTTATTTGTTGCAGCATGTTCGGCAGTTCTGTCAGTGTATTTTTCAGCACTTACAGCTTTTGCAATTCATGCATATAACTTTAAGTTAAAGAAGTTTGCTTTTACATTCATTCTTCTTGTAATGATGGTACCAACACAGGTTTCAGCACTTGGTTTTGTTAAGATGATGGGAGACTGGAATCTTCTTAATTCATATATACCACTTATTGTTCCTTCTGTTGCAGCACCTGTTGTATTCTTCTTTATTAAGCAGTATATGGACAGTGTACTTCCTATGGAACTGATTGAAGCGGCAAGAATAGATGGAGCTAGGGAGTTCAGAATATTTAATCAGATAGTACTTCCTCTTATGAAACCAGCAGTAGCAGTTCAGATGATATTTACATTCGTATCATCATGGAATAATTACTTTATACCATCACTCCTTATTAATAAGGCAGAAAAGAAGACACTTCCGTTGCTGATAGCACAGCTTAGAAGTGCTGATTTCTTAAAGTTTGATATGGGTCAGGTATATATGATGATTGCTTTTGCAATTGTTCCTGTAATTATTGTATACATCTGCCTGTCAAAGTTCATTGTCAGGGGTGTTACTCTTGGTGGTGTAAAGGGTTGATTATTGAGGGAATGTTGTGAGCGAAAGACTAATAAAATGGTGGCTGTTGCACTAAAATAAATTAGTGCAGCAGCCACCATTTTCTATGTTAAGGTGATATATAAGTTCTGCTGTTTAATTCTCAAATATATATTCAATGTAATGGTTAAAATGATCTCCAGCCTTAAGGACGGGAGATGGGAAGTTGTCATGGTGCATTGCATCAGGAAAGAACTGGGGTTCAAAACATATTCCATGCTGATCATTATACCGCATATTATATTTGCCAGTACAGTTTCCGATGAAATTGCCATTGTACAATTGCAGACCGGGGAAATCTGTCTTAACAGACATGGTAATTCCGGTATCCGGGTCATGTATTCTGGCGGCATAATCATATGAATCAGATAATACATAATTAATATCTATGCAGTCTGTTCCTACGGCTTTAGGAGTGCGGTAGTCGTATATTGTTCCTGCAACTGGAAGTATGCTTCCGGTTGGTATGTTATGATTATCTACAGGAGTGTAATTATCAGCTCCTATGGATATAATCTGATTGGATATGTTCCTGATGCCAGAAAAGTTAAAATAACTGTGGTTAGTGAAGTTACATACTGTATCCATATCTGATAAGGCATGGTACTTTACTAAGATAGAATGATTATCTGTAATTGTTATTGTCTGCGTAACTGTAAGATTCCCCGGAAATCCATTGTCAAGATGTGGACTGTTAAGTGTAAGCGTCAGCGCATCTGAATTGACATTATATGTCCACATACATTTGTTAAAACCTTTTCCACCATGAAGAGTGTTACTGCCTTCGTTAGCGGTTATATGCCAGTCAGTACCATTGAGGGTTACACATGCACCAGCAATCCGGTTGGCATATCGTCCCATTGTTCCACCGAAATTCTGCTGGTCATAATAGTATTCTTCTGGCGTATCATACCCAAGAATTATGTCATGTCTGTTACCGCTTGAATCGGTAATAAACATGGACTGGAATGTTGCACCATAATCAGAAACCCAGACAGATATATCATTATGGGAAAGCTCTATCAGGTGGCAAGGTGTTTTGTCAGGAAGCAGTCCCCATTCTTTAATATTATAATCCATAATTATCCCCCTTATCTTGAATTATAATTCCAAAAGCTATAAAAAACGAACATTTTATATGTATTAATTATATCATTATATATAAATAAGTTCTATGTTTTTAAATGATTTTATGATATATTTATTCATAGTCGTTTTATTTGTTGTTAAGAACTATTAATGGAGAAGATATGAAAATATTACATTGTGCGGATATACATTTGGATTCAGCCATGACATCTAATCTTGATAAAGAAAAGGCCAGGGAACGAAAGAAAGAATTACTGGCGGTTTTTAAGGATATGGTTGGATACGCTGCAAACGAGAATATTAAATGTATAATAATTGCAGGAGACTTGTTTGATACAAGAAATGTATCGGCTGGTGCCAGAAAAGAAGTGTACAACATAATTGTTAATAGTCCGGATATACAGTTTTATTATTTGCAGGGAAATCATGATGATGGAAGCTTCATTTCATCAATAGATGAGATACCGGATAATCTCAAAATGTTTGGAAAGCAGTGGACAAGTTATAAGGTTGGGCATGCAGGACAGGAATTAAATTCGAGGGATATATATATAACGGGTGTTGAACTTGATGCAGAGAATGCTGGAAGTGTATATTGCAGCCTGTCTCTGAATGTTGAAAATTATAATATTGTTGTTATGCATGGACAGGAGGCATCTCATATATCTAAGAATAATGCGCAGATAATAAGTCTTAATGAACTGCGCAATAAGGGAATTGATTATCTGGCTTTAGGACATGTACATGAATATTCTATGGACAGGCTGGATGCAAGAGGAATATATTGTTATCCTGGATGCCTTGAGGGAAGGGGCTTTGATGAACCGGGAGAACATGGCTTTGTGGTACTGGATATTGATGATGTTACTGGAAAAACACAGACGGAATTCATTCCATTTGCGAGAAGACATATATATGTATCACAGGTAGATGTATCTGATTGTGAAAGTACATTTGACATGGAAAAATGTATCAGAGATTACCTTGAGAATGAAGCTTATCCATCAAACAGCCTTGTTAAGATAGAACTGACTGGGGCAGTTGATGTTGAGACAGATAAAGATATTATTTATTTGACGAAAAGATTTGAGGATAAATACTATTATTTCAGAATAAAAGATGACACAACATATAAGGTGGATTATATGTCTTTTGAACATGATGTCTCTCTTAAAGGAGAATTTATAAGAAATGTAATGGCAAGGGCAGATATAAATGAAGAAGATAAATCAGAAATAATCAGGTATGGATTACAGGCATTAAGAGGGGAGGATATAGGTTGATGAGGCTTATCAGTTGCACAATTGAGAATTTTGGAAAACTGAATAATATCAGCTATGACTTCACCAGAGGCTGCAATGTAATATGCGAAGATAATGGCTGGGGCAAAAGTACACTGGCAGCTTTTATAAGAGTAATGTTTTATGGCTTCAAGAATGAAGGAAAGAAAAGGCTTTCAGAAAAGGAAAGAAGTCGTATGCAACCTTGGCAGAAAGGCGTATATGGAGGTGAGGTATCATTTGAAGCTGGTGGCGTTGAGTATTCTGTAAGAAGAGTATTCGGACATAAGCAGACAGATGATGAATTCTCACTGGTAAGGAAAGATACCAATATGGAATGTAATGATTATTCATCTAATCTTGGAGAAGAACTGTTCAGGATAGATGCAGAATCATTTGAAAGAACTGTGTTTATTGCCCAGAGTGATTGCGCTACATATACTACAGATAGTATTAATGCTAAGATTGGTAATCTGGCTGATAATACTGATGATATTAATAATTTTGAAACTGTTATTGATAAGTTTAAAAATATGCTGAATAGTATGTCCGAAACAAGAGCAACAGGATCGATGGCTAAGAGAAAGTCACATATAACAGGGTTGAAGTCACAGATTAATAATTATTCAGATGTTGAAAAGACTATTAAAGAACAGATTGCAATCAGAGATGGATTCTGCGAGAAACTTGATATACTAAAAAATAACCGGAAAGAACTCGAACAGAAACAGAAGAATCTTAGTATAAAAAAGGATATTCAGGCAAAAAAAGATAAATATGATGCGCTTGTTAATACTTGCAGGAATAAAGAAAAATCATATACAGACAGCAGAAGCTTTTTTAAAGATGAGATTCCTGACAGAGATGAGATAAAATATTATATCAGAGAGTGCGATGAGGCAGGAAGAATCAGTGGAAAAATTGTTGTACCAGATGAACACGACCAAGCACAGGTTAAGAAATATGAGCAGATGTTTTCACATGGAATCCCGGATGAAAATGTTTTTAGTATACTTGATGGGGATTTAAAAAGGCTGATAGAATTAAAACATGATGTGGATATTAACAGGTTGTCAGCGGAAGAGCAGGATAAGTATAAACTGTTAAAGAACAGGTATAAAGATGAGATTCCAGAGGATACCGACATTGTAAGGATGCAGGAACAGTTGATCGAGTGCGATAAAAGAAGTAATTCTCTTGCTGGAAAAGAAATGACGCTTGATCTTGCTAAACAGACAGAAGAAAGTCATAAAGACAGAGCAGGTGAATACAGGAATTCTATGCTGCCGGTTATTGTTTCAGGAGTAATTCTTGCTATAATTGCAGCGGCACTTATTATGATCAATAAATTTGCAGGAATAGCTCTTTTGGCAGTTGGTATTATAGTTGTTATTGCTGCAGTGATAATATCAGGCAACAGAAAAAAGAAATATACGGAAAAATATACGGCAATAGCTAATGAGTCTTCTGAAAAGATAAGACAGATTGAAAAACAGATAGAAGATGACAGACATTTTATAGAAGAGACACGCAGGATTGTGACTTTGTTTTGCGAGAAATACCAAACAGAACATGAAGGTATATCACTGGCTCTGCAATTGTCAGATATCCGTCAGGATATCAGAACATACAGGGAACTTGATAACAGAGTACAGCAGTTGAATAATGATGGAAAAAGAGATGAAATAATCAGGCTGGATGATAATATAAAGCAGATGTTCCGGAATTATGGTTTAAATGCAGATGATAACTATGAATTATATCTGGAAAAGTTAAGAAACAGTGTATCTGATTATAAGCGATTGATAAATATTTCTGAATCTAATGCAAAATATGAAAAGGAATATAATGAGAAGATATCAGCCATTGCTGAATATGTGAAGTCGTATATTTCTGATTCTGAAGAAAGAACAGATTTGAATGAATCACTAAGAGAATTGGATAAGAAACTGGATGAGTATGAAAAGGCAAAAGCTGAATATGCAGATGTTTTAAAAGAAAAGTCTGATTATGAGGGAAGTGATGAATTCAAGATAATTATGGATACACACATAGAAGATGAATATACAGATGATTCTTACAGCCTTGAAGATGTAGCTGTGAAGCTTACTCAGATAACAGAAGAATCAGAAAATATAGCGAATAATATCAGGGCATGCAATAAGAATATTGAGATGATGCAGGAACAGCTTGAGGAACTTGATAATTGCAAGGAAGAACTGGCCGGTCTGGAACAGATTCAGGCACAAGAAAAAAGAAAAGCTGCTCTTATAAAGAAAACAAAAGAAATAATGGAAGAATCCAAACAATCATTTACTGCAAAATATATGGAACCAGTAATGTCTGGATTTAAAAAGTATTTTAAGGTAATAACGGATAATTCAGCAGATGAATACAGAATAGATGCTGATACGAAACTGACAGTAATAGAACAGAATCTGCCAAGGGAGATAGAATGTCTCAGTGCTGGAAGGCAGGATCTTGTTGGGATATGTCTTAGAATGGCTTTAGTTGAGGCTATGTATAAAGAAGAAAAGCCATTTCTTATATTTGATGATCCGTTTGTCAATCTGGATGATAATAATATTAAAGGTGGAATGAAGCTTCTTGATGAGATTGCTAGGGATTATCAGGTGATTTATTTCACATGTAGTGAAAGCAGAAAAAGAATAGTTTAAGGAGATTTACAATGGAAGAGATTATAGAATATCTGCCAAATATGTATGCAACATTCTGGGCACTGATTCCGCCGCTGGTTGCTATTATACTTGCACTTATTACTAAGGAAGTGTACAGTTCTTTATTTGTGGGAATTGTAATAGGTGGTCTTTTTTATGGAAATATATTTCAGAAGGGATTCAGTCTTGAAAAGTCTGTGCTTCATATATTTGAAGATGGGCTTGTAGGGGTACTGTCTGAACCTTATAACGTCGGAATACTGGTATTTCTTGTTGTTCTTGGAATTATGGTGTGTATGATGAATCGTGCGGGAGGTTCAGCAGCATTTGGTGAATGGGCATCAAGACATATCAAGACAAGAATCGGAGCACAGCTGGTTACAATTCTTTTAGGGGTGCTTATATTCATAGATGATTATTTTAACTGTCTTACAGTTGGCAGTGTAATGAGACCAGTTACTGATAAGCATAATGTATCGCGAGCAAAGCTTGCTTATCTGATAGATGCAACAGCAGCTCCAATATGTATTATTGCACCTATATCTTCATGGGCAGCAGCGGTTACAGGCTTTGTTGAAGGAGAAGACGGATTCGGAATATTCATAAAGGCAATACCATATAACTATTATGCATTATTTACAATTGCTGCAATGATACTTATTGTATTAATGAAAGTGGATTTTGGCTCAATGGCTGTTCATGAAGCAAATGCTGCCAAAGGAGATCTGTATACTACGCCGGACAGGCCATATGCAAATGCTACTGAAGATGTAATTAAAGGTCGTGGAAAGGTAATGGATCTGTTATTTCCAATAATTACACTTATAATATGCTGCATAGTTGGGATGCTATATTCAGGAGGCTTTTTCAGAGGCGTAGGATTTGTTGATGCATTTTCAGGAAGTGATGCATCAGTAGGCCTTATGCTTGGAAGCTTTGTTGCGCTTATTATTACAATTGTATTCTATGCGGTAAGGAGGGTTCTTGAATTTAAGGAATCTTGTGAATGTATACCGGAAGGTTTTAAGGCAATGGTGCCTGCCATTCTGATCCTTACATTTGCATGGACTCTTAAAGCCATGACAGACAGTCTTGGAGCTAAAGAGTTTGTTGCAGGACTTGTGCAGGGCGTTTCGGGGGCTTGGCTCAGTGTATTGCCAGCGGTTATTTTCCTTGTAGCTGTTTTTCTTGCGTTTGCAACGGGAACATCCTGGGGAACATTTGGAATACTTATTCCGATTGTAGTAAGCACATTTTCAGGAACCAACCACACAATGATGATAATATCTATTTCAGCATGTATGGCAGGAGCTGTATGTGGAGATCATTGTTCACCGATATCCGATACAACAATTATGGCATCGGCAGGAGCACAGTGTAATCATATGAATCATGTATCTACACAGCTTCCATATGTTATTGTGGTTGCTGTAGTGTCGTGTATTACTTATGTTATTGCAGGATTTGCACAGAATCCGGTAGTACCTTTAATTATAGGTTTTGCACTTCTTATAGTAACATTTGTTGGAATTAAATATATTTATAAAGGAAAGAGTAATGAGTAATTTAAAGGGGAGTCTTATTCTTTTATTAACAGCTTTTATATGGGGAACAGCATTTGTTGCCCAGACAAGTGGAGCAGGGGCAGTAGGAACATTTACATTTAATTCTTTCAGATCTTTAGTTGGAGCAGCATTTCTTGCGATAGTTATTGTTGTACGAAAGCTTGCCCGTAACAGGAAGAATATCGAGGAAACAGGAGCTGGAATTATAGCTGTTGGGAGAAATAATCCGGTTACATGGCCTGTTGGGGCAGGAGTTGTATGCGGGATAGTTCTTTTTGCAGCAATGTCATTCCAGCAATATGGAATAAGCAGATATCCGGGGGGCGTTGCAGCATCTGGAAGAGCTGGATTTATAACAGCAACTTATGTTGTTATGGTATCTGTGGCGGCTTTTCTTTTGGGTAAAAAACAGCACTGGATTATAGGAGTTTCTGTTGCTGGATGTATAGCTGGAATGTATCTTTTATGTATGTCAGGAGGTATATCTGCAATATATATTGGAGATGTATTTGAACTGGCTGGAGCAATATGTTTTACATGCCATATTCTGGTTATTGACAAATTTTCAGGGGCAGACAGTATAAAGATGTCTTGCATTCAATTTCTTATTGTTGGTATAATATCAGCGTTCGTAATGATGTTTACGGAAGAGGTAACAATGCAGGGGATACAGAAAGCACTTGTTGCCATTATATATGCCGGAGTATTTTCAAGCGGTATTGCTTATACGCTTCAGATGATTGGACAGAAATACGCCCAGCCGGCGGTTGCGTCTATTGTTATGAGTCTGGAATCCGTATTTGCTGCACTTGCAGGCTGGATTATTTTAGGGGAAATATTAATGCCAAGAGAGCTTGCAGGGTGCATACTTGTATTTGTGTCAGTAATACTTGCACAGGTTCCGGGGATGAAGAGAGGTAAGGTATGAAGAAAAAGATTTTATGTATTGTAATTGTTGGGGTAATTGTATTTTTTGGCTATAGGTATTTTCATAATCTGTCGGCTAAGGATGTTAACTCTAAGAGTATTCAGTTCTCATATGAAGAGATACCTAATTTTAATGGAAGAGATGCTTATATTACAGTTAATGATAATAAGCCGTATTTTACAAATGATGAGATACTTACAGAGTCATCTGTTAAATATGGTCCGCCGGATAGTATAAAGAGGGTTACATCAGCTATGGCATGTATCGGATATGATTCGATGCCAGAAGATGATGCAAAGGATGATGATATCAGTGTTGAGCCTACCGGATGGAATAATGTTCAATATGACTGCATTAAGGATAACGATGGATATTGTCAGACAAAGGTACAGCTTATTTCATGGAATCTGTGTGGTTCTGCTGCAGATAAGAGAAATGTTATAGCAGTTTCTCCATATCTTAGACAGAATATGAATATGTTTGCACAGAGAGTGGCGAGATACATAGACAAAACAAATAATCATGTAATGTACAGAGTTACACCTATATTCCAGGGCGAAGAGATTTTGTGCCGTGGAGTGCTTGTTGAAGCTTATTCAGTTGAAGACAGCGGTGCAGGATTAAGTTTTAATGTATTCTTATATAATGTCCAGCCGGGTATTGGATACATATATTCATCTGGGGAATCAACATATACAGGCGAATATGAGGATACAGTATTTTCTGGCGACATAACAAGGGATTATGCATACATTCTTAATGAAAAGACTATGACTGTACATAAGCCAGACTGTTTACAGGCTGCTAAGATTGGAACAAAGAATAAGGCATATTCAAATGCTGATATAGAAGATCTTACCGGAGCAGGATATAAGTCAGCGGAGTGCTGCAATCCATAAAATGTAAGTTAATAAGATTTTAACAATTGTTCATAAATGTTCTACAGACATATATTGTGGTATCTGATAATATGTAATTATTGGTACACATAATTACGAGTAAGAGAGGAGACAGGATTATGAACAATAGTTATGAGAATTTTGAGTTATCTACAGAACTTATCTTTCAGCGTTTTTTGATGGATAAGGAAAGAAGGCGAAACTTCTATAACGGACTTGAACTTGCAGATTATATTGCGCTTAAGGTTATGGAAAAGGATTGCATTGATGGAAAAGATAAGACATATCTTAAAGATCTGTCAACATTTATGAGAATATCGATTCCACAGACATCAGCTATAGCAAGCAGTCTTAAAGATATGGGATATGCGCTGTGGAAACATGATGGCAAGGGAACAGATGGTACATATCTTGTATTTACGGATGCAGGAAGAGATTTCCTTAAGAAACGTGAAGATAATAACAGAGAGTATTATGGAAATGTTATTGCAGAGCTTGGGGAAGAAAGAACAGCCAAGATTCTTGAAGATATGAGAACTCTGGTAGAAGCTATGGAACATGCTTCTGACAAAATGCATCTGAAAGAATAATTACAACACAAGGGAGAACACAATAATGAGCAACGTTAATACCAAAAGTAATGTGAGAACAGTGGCTGTAACAGGAATGTTATCTGCAGTGGCAGTGGTTCTTATGTATCTGGAGATACCAATACCAATAATGCCGGGATTTATTAAGTTTGATTTTTCAGACCTGCCAGCATTACTTGGTGCGTATGCATTAGGACCGGCAGCCGGAATAATAATATGTCTTATTAAGAATATTGTTCATCTGGCAGCTTCACAGAGTATGCTTGTTGGAGAGCTTTCTAACTTTATACTGGGGACGGTATTTGTTGCTATTGCAGGATGTGTTTACAAAAAGAAAAAGAGCAAGCATAGTGCCTTGATTGGAGGAATCTGCGGGGCGGTTGTAATGGGATTATTCAGCATAGTATCTAATTATTTTGTTGTTTATCCAGTATATTATAAGCTGGCAATGCCAGAGACTGTTATACTTTCATTGTATCAGGCGATTGCTCCATCAATGAAATCGGTTTTACAGTGTCTGATATGTTTTAACATGCCATTTACAATAATAAAGGGATTTATAAGTGTTGGCATATCAATGCTTATTTATAAACCATTGTCACCATTGCTTAAAGGAAAACATTAGAATTAATGATGTTAATGCCGGGGCCTGATATCAATCAGACTCCGGCATTTTTGTATATTTTTTAATGATTTACAGAAACTAAGTGCATTGTTTCATGATATATCTGGAACTGTATGAAGAAATTTGAATAAAAATCCCACTTGAATACAAAATGCATATATAAAATTTAAATAACAAAAATAAATTATGCAATATGCACAAAAAATATCAAAAACTTTGTGAATGAGTGTGATTGATTTTGAATGAATATGACTGTATTATAATTATAAGAAAAGGGTCGTGAAGTCAGAAAGGAGGAGCAATGATATATACAGTAACATTTAATCCATCATTGGATTATATAGTGGAAGTGACTGATTTTAAACTTGGAATGACCAACAGGACATCATATGAACATATGCTTCCAGGAGGCAAGGGCATTAATGTTTCAATTGTTCTTAATAATCTTGAGATTGATACGACAGCATTTGGATTTGTAGCAGGATTTACAGGCAAACAGATATGCGACATGGTATCAGAGTATGGTATTAAGACGGATTTTATTCAGGTTGATAATGGATTTTCCAGAATTAATATGAAGCTTAAGAATATTGATGGAACAGAGATTAATGGAATGGGACCAGATATATCAGAACAGAATGTTAAGACTCTTGTGAGTAAGATAGATGGTCTCTCAAGTGGTGATGTTCTTGTCCTTGCAGGAAGTATTCCATCGTGTATATCAGATGATATATACAGCAGAATTATGGAAAGGCTGCAGGGAAGAGGCGTAAAGATTGTAGTTGATGCGACAAGCAGACTTTTACTTAATGTTCTTGAATATCATCCATTTCTTATCAAACCTAACCAGCATGAACTTGGAGATATATTTGGCGTTAAGCTTGAGACCAAGGAAGAGGTTATTCCATATGCGAGGGAAATGCAGGATATGGGTGCGGTAAATGTGCTTATATCAATGGGGGGCAAAGGAGCAGTACTTATTGATGAACATGGAAAGGTTTACGAAGCAAATGCACCAGAGGGTGAACTTAAGAATTCAGTAGGTGCAGGGGATTCAATGGTTGCAGGATTTATGGCAGGATATCTTCAGACCGGTAATTATGAAGATGCATTCAGAATGGGTGTGGCAACAGGAAGTGCCAGTGCATTTTCAGAAAATCTTGCAACAAAAAGAGATATTTCAGAGGTATTAAAGCGGGTAGAGATTACCTGTAAGGGATAATGTAAAAGGAGGTTTTTTATGAGGATTACGGATTTGCTTGATAAGAGAAGTATCAATCTTAATGCTGCTCCTAAGACTAAGAATGAAGCACTTGATATGGCTGTTGAGCTTATGGCAAAGAGCGGAAAGATTGATGATATCGAAAGTTATAAGGCTAAGGTATATGCAAGAGAAGAAGAAAGCACAACAGGTGTTGGAGAAGGGATTGCTATACCTCATGGCAAATGTAGTGCTGTTAATGCACCTGGACTTGCAGCAATGATCATTAAGGACGGAGTTGATTTTGAATCATTAGATGATGAACCTGTCAGGATCCTTTTTCTTATAGCAGCACCGAATACAGAAGATAATGTTCATCTTGATGTATTAAGTAAGTTATCAGTGCTTCTTATGGACGAGGATTTCGTTGCAAAGCTTATGCAGGCAGGAAGTCCGGAAGAGTTTCTTGAAATTATAGATGGAGCAGATGAGGAAGCTAAGAGCATTGATGAAAGACTTGAGAAAGAAGATGACGAACCGGCTAAGATTCTTGCAGTAACTTCGTGCCCTACAGGAATTGCACATACTTATATGGCGGCAGAAGGACTTGAAAAGGCAGCAGCTAAGGCAGGCTGTGCAATCAAGATTGAGACAAGAGGCTCTGGCGGTGCGAAAAATGTATTGACAGATTCTGATATTGAATCTGCTGAATGTATAATCGTTGCAGCAGATGCACAGGTTCCGATGGAGAGATTCGATGGAAAGAAAGTAATTGAGTGTCAGGTTTCAGATGGAATTAATAAAGCAGATGACCTTATAAAGAAAGCGCTTGCAGGGGACGCTCCTGTATATAAGGCAGGAACTTCTGAAACGAAGGAAAGTACATCAGCAAAGAAGGGCGGCGGTGTAGGACATAAGATATATACACAGCTTATGAATGGTGTATCCCACATGTTACCTTTCGTTGTAGGTGGAGGTATTCTTATTGCCATAGCATTTCTTATTGATGGTTTAAATGTTGATATGAATGCATTATCAGAGGCAGAACGAAGCAATTTTGGTACTATAACACCTGTTGCAGCACTGTTTAAGACTATCGGTGGAGCAGCATTTGGATTTATGCTCCCTGTTCTTGCAGGATTTATAGCAATGGCTATCGGTGACAGACCTGCACTTGCACTGGGTTTTGTAGGCGGTTATATTGCAGCTAACGGAAAATCAGGTTTCTTAGGGGCTTTAGTTGCAGGTTTTGCAGCAGGCTATCTTATAGTTCTTTTAAGAAAGTTATGTGACAAGTTACCGGAGGCACTGGAAAAGATAGCGCCTGTACTTATCTATCCTGTAGTGGGTATTCTGGTAATCGGACTTGGAATGACATTTATTGTAGAGCCTGTCATGGGTGGAATTAACACAGGACTTAACAGCTTCCTTGCGGGAATGGGAAGCACAAGCAAGGTACTTCTTGGATTCGTACTTGCAGCCATGATGGCAATTGATATGGGTGGCCCATTCAATAAAGCAGCATATGTTTTCGGAACAGCTTCTATTGCAGCAGGTAATTATGATATAATGGCAGCAGTAATGATAGGTGGTATGGTTCCACCATGTGCGATTGCGCTTGCAACAATACTCTTTAAGAATAAGTTCACTAAGGAAGAAAGAGATGCCGGTCCAACGAACTTTATTATGGGACTTGCATTCATAACAGAAGGTGCTATACCTTATGCGGCAGCAGATCCTTTGCATGTAATACCTGCATGTATCATAGGTTCAGGTGCAGCGGGTGCTATAAGTATGTTTTTCAAATGTACTTTAATGGCTCCACATGGTGGTATCTTCGTATTCCCAGTAGTAGGAAATGCTGTGTATTATGTGATTGCACTTCTGGTAGGAACAATTGTATCAACTATATGTTTAGGATTATTTAAGAAAAAAGTTAATTAGTAGAAAGGCGGTAGAATTATGAAAGAATTTAAGTATGTTATTACAGATGCAGAAGGAATACATGCTCGTCCGGCAGGAGAGCTTGTAAAGGCAGCTAAGGAATTCAGCAGCAAGATTACACTTACTAAGGACGGCA
Source organism: uncultured Eubacterium sp. (assembly GCA_945910225.1). GTDB lineage: Bacteria > Bacillota > Clostridia > Lachnospirales > Lachnospiraceae > Lachnospira. The sequence goes on from CAMDYG010000028.1 coordinate 19,209, forward strand.
AGTCAGGAGACTGTAAGAAAATTTTCGGTATTATGGCTCTTGCTGTAAAATGCGGTAACGAAGTTACAATTACTGTAGAAGGTGAAGATGAAGAGGCTGCAGCAGCTAAGATTGAAGAATTCATGAAGAGCAATATGTAGCAGTCAGGAGGTGCACATGAATAAATATACTGGAAAGAGTGTATTTGGAGGCATTGCTATAGGTAAGATAATGGTTTACGAGAAAGGCGAACATCAGGTTAAGCGAGTAAAGATTACTGATGCAGAAGCCGAGAAGAACCGCTATTATGAGGCTATAGAGACAGCCTTTAAACAACTGGGGGAACTTCATGATAAAGCACTTCGCGAAGTAGGCGAGGCTAATGCAGCTATATTTGAAATTCATCAGATGATGCTTGAAGATGACGATTATAAGGAATCTGTTGAGCATATTATTGAGAATCAGATGGTAAATGCAGAATATGCCATAGCCCAGACAGGGGATAATTTTTCGCAGATGTTTGCGGCTATGGACGACGAATATATGCGCGGAAGGGCAGCAGATGTTAAGGATATTACAGAAAGACTGTTAGGTATTCTTTCCGGAAATACAGGAAGTGGTGTTGATGCAGACGAACCTGTTATTATGATAGCAGAGGATTTGGCACCATCCGAAACAGTACAGATGGACAAGAGCAAGATTTTATCATTTGTTACACAGAAGGGTTCAGTTAATTCCCATACTGCAATTCTTGCAAGAACAATGGGGATTCCTGCATTAATTGGTTCTGATATTGTTATTGATGAATCGCTTAATGGTAAACTTGGAATTGTTGATGGAACTAACGGCGTAGTATATGTCAAACCTGATGAGGCAACTTTGTCAGTAATGCAGGAGGAACAGCGCAAAGACAATGAAAAGAAGGCACTTTTGCAGGAACTTAAAGGCAAGGAAGATGTGACTTTAGATGGTAAGAAGATTAAGCTGTATTCTAATATTGGTAACATTAAGGATCTTGCAAATGTTATTGCTAATGATGCAGCAGGAATCGGTTTGTTCAGAAGTGAATTCATATATCTTGAATCTGATACATTTCCAACTGAAGAGGAACAGTTTAACATATATCGTACTGTAGCTGAAAGTATGGCGGGGAAGCCGGTTATTATAAGAACACTTGATATTGGTGCAGATAAACAGTGTGATTATTTCGGACTCGATAAAGAGGATAATCCAGCACTTGGTCTTCGAGCAATAAGAATATGCCTCACAAGACCTGAAATATTCAAGACCCAGCTTCGTGCACTTTACAGAGCAAGTGCATATGGTAACATATCTATAATGTATCCTATGATAATCAGTGAGCAGGAAGTTGATATGATTAAGGTTATTGAAGACGAAGTAAAGGCAGAACTTACAGAGCAGGGGATTGAATTTGGAAATCCTAAGACTGGAATAATGATAGAAACTCCGGCAGCGGTAATGATGAGCCGCCAGCTTGCCAAGAAGGTGGACTTCTTCAGTATCGGAACTAATGATCTGACACAGTATACACTTGCAATTGATCGTCAGAATACAAAGCTTGATGATTTCTATGATGCACATCACCCAGCCGTTCTTGCCATGATAAGAATGGTTGTTGAGAATGCACACGCAGAGGGCATATGGGCAGGTATCTGCGGTGAACTCGGTGCAGACACAACACTCACAGAAGAATTTCTTAAGATGGGTGTCGATGAGCTTTCAGTTTCAGCAGGCAAGGTGCTGGCAGTCAGGAAAGTCATTCGTGAGACTAAGGTGTGTTAGGGACTGGATTCCTATAAGAAACATTTTTGTGTTGATTGATAGGTGGTTTTAGCAGGAAAATTGAAGATTTTGATATGGAAAGCCTATAAGATTGTTTGTTGAAACAGCTTATAGGCTTTTTTGCGGGGGATTGGTTTGTATATTATGTCTGGATAATTGGTATGTTTATTCATTAATTTGGATAGAATTCTAAGGTGATATTCGCTTATTATATTACTTATTCCCTTAAAAACAGGTGATAAAGGAATAGAATTGAAATATTATTTCATATTATGAAACAATATGTGCGATGTTATAACAATGCATTGATAAAGAATGTGCAGAAGAATATAATAAAATAGAAGATGAAAGGAGTGATAATAATGGCAAATACAAATGTTACAATGAGAATTGATGAAACATTAAAAAGTCAGTTACAGGAACTTATGTCTAATCTGGGACTTGATATGACCACATTTTTTACAATGGCAGCAAAACAGGCTGTAAGGGAACAGGCGTTGCCATTTCACCCGGATATGAATAGTGGCATATATGGATTGCAGGCGTATAAGCTGGCTATGAAGAATACGAATTATAACAGTGCAGGAAAAGCAACTGTATCATCTGATGATGAATGTAATGATGAAACAGAATGGGATGATAATGATAAAAATTATCTCTTTATTACACCATCTGGTAATGTGAAGGAACATATTGTGGATAAGGTACTTTTTGTGCAGAATATTAGCAAGAGAAACAATGGAAGTTGTGATGAAAGCAGAAGGTTTAAACAAAACAACCATTGATGAAATTCAAAAAATATTTTATGCAGGTGTAAATATTGTTGATATTTTTAATAAGAATCTTTATCACGGAGAATCAGATGTTGCATCATTAGGCTCAATGGCTACATTTCAAGCAAGAGATGTAAGGTTTCCTGCAAATGGGAAACGTATAATTTTAACTGTAGATGAAAATTACGATACAGAAGATGAAAATGTTATAGTAATTTTGCTTGATACAGATAAGAGAAAGATTGTTGGACAAGGGATGCGGACATACCTATCCAGTGAGTCATATCCGTTAATATATAATAAGATTGAGAAATTATTTGAAGATGATTTATTATGGAATGATATAAATACTACACAAAAAATGATTACAGATGGTTCATACACAAGGTCAAATATTTCTTTTCTAGAAATAATAAGAAAAGAAAATGATGAGTTAATTATATCTAATTTGTTGACTTATTATTTTAATTATGATCATAGTTTGTTTGTTAAATTTGCTAAAGATGTGCTAGGGATAAATCAATTTGATGTTTCATTTGAAATTATCAGAGAATCTATGGGAAATATTGATTTATGGATTAGGGACAAGAAACATATTATTATATATTTGTTCCTGATTATAATAATATTTCAATTAATGATGATATTAAAGAAAAATACAGAGTAGTATATTATAGCGAAATTTATGATTTTTTTAGGGAGAATGCAGCTGAATATTTAACAGATAAATATTTTCCAGATTTTTTAAATGGATTAAAAAATCAAACAATGACACTTTCGGAGTTGCGTTTTAGTATTATGAGAAGTAGGTTTTTAGAAAAGATAAATCAAAAATAATATGCTATCATGGTGAAAATTTATAAAAAGTGAGGTCTATTTATGTGGGAGAAATTTAAATCTTTCCTGAAGCGGAAGGATATTGAAGTTTCAGTTAAAAGGTATGGAATTGATGCACTGGGTGCGATGGCGCAGGGATTGTTCTGTTCGCTGCTTATAGGAACAATTCTTAATACATTGGGAACACAGTTACATATAGGTTTTCTTACTAATACTGTGGCAACAGTAAGTGGTGTGAATTATACAGTTGGTGGACTAGCTTCTGCAATGAGCGGACCGGCAATGGCGGTTGCAATTGGTTATGCGTTGAAATGCCCTCCGCTTGTGCTGTTTTCACTTATAACTGTTGGGTTTGCATCTAATGCACTTGGTGGGGCAGGCGGTCCTCTTGCGGTATATTTTGTTGCAATTATTGCAGCAGAAGCAGGTAAAATGATTTCTAAGGAAACAAAGATTGATATTCTTGTTACACCGCTTGTTACAATAGGAGTTGGAACAGGAATTGCAGCTCTTATCGCTCCGGCATTAGGAAAAGCAGCAATGAAGATAGGCGAGCTTATTATGCTTGCAACTAATCTTCAGCCTTTCCTTATGGGAATTGCTGTATCAGTTCTTGTGGGAGTTGCACTTACGCTTCCTATATCATCAGCGGCTATATGTGCTGCATTTGGACTTACAGGACTTGCAGGTGGCGCGGCAGTAGCAGGATGTTGTGCGCAGATGGTCGGATTTGCGGTTATGTCGTTCAAGGAGAACCACTGGGGAGGACTTGTTTCTCAGGGGATTGGCACATCAATGCTTCAGATGGGGAATATTATTAAGAATCCACGTATATGGATTGCACCTATAGTCACTTCTGCAATCACAGGTCCTATGGCAACATGCTTGTTCAAGCTGCAGATGAATGGTACTCCTGTATCATCTGGTATGGGAACCTGTGGATTTGTCGGTCAGATTGGTGTGTATTCCGGATGGGTAAATGATATTGCTAATGGAACCAAGACTGCAATTACAGGATCTGACTGGGCTGGAATGATACTTATATCATTCGTTCTGCCAGCTGTGATCTGTCCGCTTATTAATATGCTTCTTAAGAAGATTGGCTGGGTTAAAGATGGAGATATGAAACTTTCTTAAATAAAAAATGAAATAACAATATTAACATATAATAAAACAGAGACAGACTTTAGTCATGTAAGGGATTACCTTGATTTCTAAAGTGCTGTCTCTGTTTTTATTTTCTAAAAATGTTTAATTAAAATGTTCCTTAAGCTCATCAGAAAGCTTTAATACATGCTCAATTCCATCATCAACATGTGAAACAGCTTCTTCCTGCTGACGGATACTTTCTGAGATGTTAGTTACCATTGCAGCATTTTCTTCTGATGTTGCAACGAGTGTCTGTATATCGGAATTAACACTGTCAAAAGCATTTCGTACAGATTCAATAACTTTGTACTGCTCTCTTACAAGATCATGAGCAACTTCTGTTGATTCATTAATTCCAGAGAGAACATTAACAAGAGTATCCATCTTGGTTACAACATCATTGGCAGCTTCTGCACCGGCATTGACACGATTAGATACCTCACTTGTCATGCCTGAAAGACCATTGATAATCTTGTGTATGTTATCGGCAGCTTCTGAGCTCTGTTCAGAAAGATGACGGATTTCATCGGCAACAACAGCAAATCCTTTTCCATGTTCTCCAGCTCTTGCAGCTTCGATAGAAGCATTAAGAGAAAGAAGATTGGTCTGTGCTGCAATTGCGTTGATTTCTTCAAGAATAGAAGCAATCTTAGACATCTCATTCATAAGATCGGTCATAGCACCCTTTGCAGAACCAACTGTTTCAGCCATCTCTGAAAGAGTATTCTTAACAACATTAACTTCATCGTTACCGGCTCTGACAGAGGCATCAACCTTTTCAAAACCAGAATCAAGTTCTTTAGAAAGCTCATAATTCTTATTGATTTCTTTAGTTGCACCCTGGATTTTCTCTGTAACAGATATTGTAGCGTTAGTTGTATCGTCAATAACATTACTCATCTGGGAAGCAGCCTCATTAACTTTTGTTGCCTGCTCAGACAGATTATCAAGTCCTGTCTTGGAATTCTCAATAGCTTTATTAAGGTTAACAGCTATACCATTGGCTGTCTGCGAATTGGCATTGACAGTTGATAGTGTTTCTTCACTCTGTGTAAGAAGAGCGCGGCCTCTGTCAACAGCCTTATATAAAACAACGGCAACAAGATCAAAAAGTAATACCTTGGTAAATGCATCAACTCGGTCATAGTTAGCTCCATCAATAACAAATGGGAAGAATATTGCACATAAAAGAGCAATATTAGCAATAGGAACAGAGTAATATATAATGTATTTTTTATCAAAATATAATGCCATCATTGAAAGAAATACCAGGTTAGCAAGAAAAGCAACGGAGTTACCTCCTAAAACAAAAGCATATACAAATGTGGCAATTGATGGTGTCAGATTAATAAGTAATGCTTTGATAAAATTGTCTTTAATAAGGAACTTACCAATACCTGCTGCAATAAGACTTGCAAGTATTATTGCGATACCGATAAATGCGCGTGCATTAACGCCTTCAGAAAATAATGTCATAATAGACAAAGATATAGTTCCAACTAAAATTATCAGATAGTTGTGCGAATGTAATTTTTCCATTAGTGCCTCCATAAAAAGTCATATTTAATTGTTCGAAACCAATATGGAAATAATATCATTATTTAATAGAAAAATCAATAATTAACAGGTTGACATTAAGAAAAATTTGAAATATACTTCTACTCAAAGCGTTGAAGAGAAGAGTACTATGTTACGATTCTACAGAGAGAGGCATATATGGTGGAAGTGCCTTAGAATACGGATATGGGAAAACCACCTCTGAGCGGCCTTAATACGGCACGGTGATTCCGTTATAATCATAATGAGATGTTCTCTTTTATAAGGGAATAATAAGGGTGGAACCGCGGATTGAATATTCGCCCCTTATACAGCAAGCTGAAAAGCCACTGTATAAGGGGCTTTTTTTGCGCGAGTAGCGATGAGAATATACAGGTAAAGTCAACAGCTGTGCTTGCACAGGTTGAGGACTTTTCATGGATATTCGAGGAGCACCGCGACAGTGACAGAGCGAAGCTCTGGAACATGAGCTACTCGCGAGTAGCGATGAGAATATACAGGTAAAGTCAACAGCTGTGCTTGCACAGGTTGAGGACTTTTCATGGATATTCGAGGAGCACCGCGACAGTGACAGAGCGAAGCTCTGGAACATGAGCTACTCGCGAGTAGCGATGAGAATAGGAACAAATATTAACACAAAAGGAGATTTATCATGGTTAATTTTAAGGAAGATGAAAGACTGAATACTCTTAATCATTCATGTGCACATGTTATGGCACAGGCAGTTAAGCATTTATATCCACATGCCAAGTTCTGGGTTGGACCAGTAGTTAAAGAGGGATTCTATTATGATATAGACCTTGGAGATAATGTAATTAATGATGAAGCTATAGAAGCTATCGAGAAAGAGATGAAGAAGATCTGCAAGGAAGGCAAGAAGATATACAGAAGAGAAGTTTCTAAGGCAGAAGCACTTGAGATGTTCAAGGATGATATGTATAAGCTTGACCTTATAAGCGGTCTTGAAGACGGCAACATTACAGTTTATGACCAGGGCGATTTCACAGACCTCTGTCGTGGACCTCATGTTGACAATACTAAGCTTTGCAAGAACTTCAAGCTTGTTAAATATTCTGGTGTATACTGGAAGGGCGACGCCAACAATCATGTAATGCAGAGAATTTATGGCGTATGTTTCCCAACACCTGAGGAACTTGAAGAACATCTTAAGTTGCTTGAGGAAGCTAAAGAGCGTGATCATAGAAAGATTGGTAAGGAAATGGAACTTTTCATGTCAGACGACCTTATAGGACGTGGTCTTCCAATGTTTTTACCAAAGGGATATACAGTATGGCAGGAACTTGAAAATTATATTAAGGACAAGGAAAGAAAACTTGGATACCTTCATGTAATGACTCCATGTGTTGGTACAGTTAATCTTTATAAGACATCAGGTCACTGGGATCACTACAAGGAAAACATGTTCCCAGCTATGGAAGTAGAAGGCGAATCATTTGTATTAAGACCAATGAACTGCCCTCATCACATGATGATATATGCTAACAAAATGCATTCTTACAAGGATCTCCCTATAAGAATCGGTGAGATTGCACATGACTTCAGATTTGAGGCAAGTGGAACATTAAAGGGTATTGAGAGAGGAAGACATTTCTGTCAGAATGATGCACACCTTTTCGTAACACCAGAGCAGATTGAGTCAGAATTCGCTAAGGTTGTAGACCTTATATTTGAGACATATAAGGACTTTAATATTACAGATTACCGCTGCGTTCTCTCATTAAGAGATCCAGAAGATAAGGTTAAGTATCATGATGATGATGAAATGTGGAACAATGCTGAGAATGCATTAAGAAAGGTCCTTGATGATATCGGAATTGAGTACACAGAGGAAATCGGAGAGGCTGCATTCTATGGTCCTAAGCTTGATGTAAATGTTAAGCCTGCTATTGGTAATGAATATACATTGTCAACATGCCAGCTTGATTTCTGTCTCCCAGCTAAGTTCAACTTAACATATATTGATAAGGATGGTCAGAGAAAGACTCCAGTAGTTCTTCACAGAGCTATTCTTGGTTCTCTTGACAGATTCATGGCTTATATACTTGAGGAGACAAAGGGTAACCTTCCATTATGGCTTGCTCCTGTACAGGCTACAATTCTTCCTGTTAAGAATGAAGATGAGGAGTTAAATGCATACGCACATGGTCTCTATGATTATCTTGCAGATAACGGAATCAGAGTTGAGATTGATGAAAGAGCAGAAAAGCTTGGTTACAGAGTAAGAGAAGCACAGGTTAAGAAGATTCCTTACCTTATCGTACTTGGTAAGAATGAAGCAACAGAAGGAACTGTAAGCTACAGACTCCATGGAGAACAGAAGTCAACTACTGTTTCTAAGGATGAATTCGTTGCAATGCTTAAAGATGAGATTGCTACTAAGAAGATTAATCCTGCAGCAGTTAAATAATAAAAGTACATTTTAATAATGTATTAAATATAATACTTGAAAAGCGTGGCAATATATAATATTATTATGCATTGTCACGCTTTTGATTTTGTACGGGAATAATAGGAAGATAAATGGCTGGATATTACTATAAGAAGAAAAAGAAGAAATTCGTGCCCAGAGATTTAGCAAGTCTTAAGGAACTTAAGATTAAGACGGCATTAATGGAGAGCATTCCGGAGGATATAACACAGTTGTATCCAGAAGCAAGAAGCATAAAGAGACATTTTATACTTCATATAGGTGAGACTAATACAGGAAAAACACATGATGCACTTGAGGATTTTTATAATGCTGATTCAGGAATGTATCTTGCACCTTTAAGGCTCCTTGCACTTGAAATTCAGGAAATGAGTCTTGCAAGAGGCGTAAACTGCTCTCTGACAACAGGCGAGGAGAAGGATATAAGAGAAGGTGCAACACATTTATCGTGTACAGTAGAGAAGATGGATATGAGCAGACATTTTGATGTCTGTGTAATAGATGAAGCACAGATGGTATCGGACAAAGACAGAGGATGGGCATGGACAGAGGCTATTCTTGGTGTTAATGCTGATATTATACATATATGTATGTCGCCTAATGCAATACATATTGTTAAAATGCTTATAAAAATGTGTGGGGATTCATATACGGATATAAGACACAAACGTAATTCCAGACTTATAATGGAAGATAGTGATTTCATATTTCCAGATGACATACAGGATGGAGATGCACTGGTTGCATTTTCAAGAAGAAAAGTACTTATGCTGGCAACACTGCTTAAGAAAGAAGGGTACAAGGTAAGCGTTATATATGGTTCCCTTCCATATAGTGTAAGAAAAGCAGAAGTTGCCAGATTCTTAAGCGGAGAAAGCCGTATAGTTGTATGTACAGATGCAATTGGAATGGGTGTTAATCTTCCGATAAGACGTGTGATATTTACTGAGTCCAGAAAGTTTGATGGCAAGACAAAAAGACCTCTTAATATGGGGGAAGTTAAGCAGATTGCTGGAAGAGCAGGAAGAAAGGGCATGTATGACCAGGGCTATGTCAATTCTATAGAAGAACGTGAACAGATAGGCGGACTCCTTCACGGAAGATACGAGCAGATAACAAGCTGTGTTATACAACCGCCAAGAAAAGTGCTTGATATGCCATACAGTCTGTCAGAGATATTTAAGATATGGTTAAAGACAATTGAGAAAAAATGTTTTTCTGTTGCAGATTTAAAGAACCGGATCAGGCTTGCTGAATATATTGAGAAAAAGCATGGTGAGAAGATAAATAAAGATCTGGAATACAGTCTTATTAACATACCATTTGATGAGAACAGCGAGAAGTTAAAGTATCTGTGGCAGGATCTGGTTGACATGACGGCAGAAGGAGAGCCTGTAAGCAGAATGTGGTATTATGTGGATACTGATTCTGAGGATATAGAAGACATGAAGCTTGATGACCTTGAGCAGTTGTATAAGAAGATGGATCTGCTGAATTCATATTGCAATGCACTTAATATATCGGAGTATAATGAACGTATAAGAATGCTTAAGGAAGAGATATCTGAACGGATAGTAAGTGAGCTTACTAACGGGGAGTTCTTTAACAGATGCAAGCGCTGTGGAAAAAGGCTTGAATGGAACAGTAGATTTGGAATGTGTGATAAATGTTTTGAAATAAACAGACTTGAAAGAATACGCTATAGAAACAGGACATACCACGAATAGTATATATTATGAATGGAGATTATTATATGAATATACATGGGCAGATATGCGGCCTGATAGTAGTACTTGTAATATTGCTGTTTTTGTAAAACAAAGAAAAGTCGGATTGCATACAGAATATATGTTTTTTCTGATATTGATGTCAACTCTGATAAGCATAATGCTTGACATAATATCTGTTGAAGCAATTGCGTATAAAGATCAATTGCCGGATATAGTAGTGTATGCAATATGTAAGATATATCTTGTGTCACTATTAATAGTTGGAATGTGCGCGCTCGCGTATATTCTGGCAGATGTTTATGTTGAACATAAATATTATTACAAAACGTAATGTGAATTTTTAAATTCCAGTTTTTTAACCCTAAAATCATCAAATTCGG
>CAMDYG010000029.1 GCA_945910225.1 uncultured Eubacterium sp.
TTACAGACAGAAATGTACCAATGCCTAAGATTCTTGTATCAGACAGGGCACAGATCCTTATGCCTTATCATGTTGCATTTGATACATATGAAGAAGCAAGACTTGCGGGTAAATCATTTGGTTCTACTAAATCAGGTATTGCTCCATTCTATTCAGATAAGTATGCCAAGATTGGTTTTCAGGTTAATGAATTATTTGGAGATGAGCAGGAACTCAAGGAAAAGATTGCCAATGTATGTACATTAAAGAATGTTATGCTTGAGCATCTTTATCATCAGCCACTTCTTAATGAAGAAGAGATATTCAATACTCTTATGGAATATAAAGAGATGGTTAAGCCATATGTATGCGATACATCAGCATTTTTACATCAGGCTCTTAAGGATGGAAAGAAGATATTGCTTGAGGGACAGTTAGGTTCTCTTAAGGATACAGATCACGGAATATATCCAATGGTAACATCATCATCAACATTAGCTCCTTATGGTGCTATTGGTGCAGGAATTCCTGCAGCAGCTATTACAGATGTTGTTACGGTTGTTAAGGCATATTCTTCAGCAGTTGGTGCTGGAGCATTCGTAAGTGAAATCTTTGGCGATGAAGCTGATGAGCTCAGACGCAGAGGTGGAGATGGCGGAGAATTTGGAGCTACAACAGGTCGTCCTAGAAGAATGGGCTGGTTTGATGCAGTTGCTACACGCTATGGCGTAAGAATGCAGGGAACAACAGAGGTTGCTCTTACAGTTCTTGATGTACTTGGTTATCTTGATGAGATTCCAATGTGCGTTGGATATGAGATAGATGGTAAAGTTACTAAGGATTTCCCAACTACTCCACAGCTTGAGAAGGCTAAGCCTGTATTAAAGACTATGCCAGGCTGGAAGTCAGATATCAGAGGAATTACTAAGTATGAAGATCTTCCTGTTGAGTGCCGTAATTATATTGAGGCTATTGAGCAGGAGATTGAGGCTCCTATCACAATGGTATCTAATGGCCCTGGAAGACATGAGATTATTCATAGAAAGAGTGCTCTTTCAAAGTAATAACGATTAATATTACCGTATCTGCAGCATGGATTTGCTTTGCAGATACGGTCTTTTTATAGGTAATTTAAAGGAGAAATTATGAAATTTAATAAATATTTTGACCATACTAATTTAAAACCGGATGCAACTAAGGAAGATATCCGTAAGCTGTGTGATGAAGCAAAACAGTATGATTTTGCTTCGGTATGTGTTAATGGAATATATACAGCATTTGCAAAAGAATGCCTGTCGGGAAGTGATGTTAAGATCTGTGTTGTAGTTGGATTTCCGTTAGGGGCGATGAGTACAGAGGCGAAAGCATTTGAAACTAAGAAGGCGGTAGAAGATGGCGCAGATGAAATTGATATGGTTATTCCAGTCGGACTTCTTAAAGATGGTGAATATGATGCTGTATATACTGATATAAAAGCTGTGAGAGACGCTTGTGAAGGGAAAGTATTAAAGGTTATATTTGAAAACTGTCTTCTGACGGAAAATGAAATAATTAAGGCGTGCGAATTGTCAGTGAAGGCGGGAGCTGATTATGTTAAGACATCAACAGGATTTTCGACAGGGGGAGCAACAGTTGGAGATGTTGCGCTGATGAAATCACATGTTGACGGACATTGCAAGGTAAAGGCAGCGGGTGGAATAAGAGATTATAATACAGCTGCTGCCATGATAGATGCAGGGGCAGACAGGCTTGGAACAAGTGCTACTATTAAAATAATATCTGGAAGAGAATAAGATTATTCCTTATTTCGTCCAGTAAGAATCCTGTATACAAGCATCATTGCGTATATTACTACAGGGAATACAATGTCTGTAAACAGCAGACCGGTAAATACTTTGTGACAGGCTTCATTGTTAATAAATGCAAGTATTAAAGTTGCAAGTATCATTATGCCCCAGAGAATGACAGCTGTCATTGCAGCGTATTGTTTGATTCTTTTCATTAATTGAAACCTCCAGAATATCAGGGTGTAATATATCTTAATATACATTAGAATCATCATATGCTCAAGTTATTTATAAAAATGTTGCGTAACGGATAAAAAATGTTATAATTAAATGAAGCATGTAGAAATTGTTCATTGCAAACAAGGAGGTGTGCATATGTCAATTAACGCATATAATGCCAGTTCGATATCTGCTTTGTTCTCAGGACTTAATTCATCGCAGACAACATCGTCATATGGCATTGATTTTACAACTTATAATTCAATAAAGAATGGCTCTTATAGCAAGCTTATGAAGAAGTATTATAGTAACAAGACTGCATCTGAATCTGATAGCATATCAGGCAGTAAGAATTCAGCCTCTGTTAAGAGCACGGATGCACAGAAGAATAATGCAACAAGAAACAGGGATAATGCTGCTGCTCTTGTAGATTCTGCATCAGAACTTAAGAAGACGTCTTTGTGGACTAAGACAGAAAAGACTGACAAGGATGGCAATACAACGAAAACATATGATACGGATAAGATTGCCAAGGCAGTGTCAGCATTTGTCAAGGATTATAATTCACTTGTATCATCTTCAGCAGATTCATCAAGCAGATATGTCCTTAACAGTGCGTCTAATATGGTAAGTTATACTAAAGCTAATGCGGATCTTCTTAAGAAGATCGGAATTTCTGTTGGCTCGGATAATAAGCTGACAGTGGATGAGGACAAGTTAAAGTCATCAGATATGACTGTGGTAAGATCAGTATTTAAAGATGCAGGATCATATGGACAGACAGTATCGGGAAAGGCTTCAACTATATATGGTAATGCAGTATCACAATTGTCAGAACTGGCTACTAAGAATTCGTATACATCTGACGGACTGTATTCATATGTTTCTGGTTCTACATATAACCAGTATACTTAATTAATTATTTTTGAAAGGTAATAATCAGACATGGCATTATTAGAAACATGGAGAAAGCTCGCATACGAGACAGAGATGGATCAGAAGAATGCTTCAGAATTCTGGGGCTCATATTTTAATCAGGAGAAGGCTATCTATGAACAGATTCTTGCAGATCCTGATACAGTAGTTAAGGGAACAGTTAAGGAACTGGCAGAGAAGTTCGGAGTTGAAGTGCTTCTTATGACAGGATTTCTTGATGGTATTAATGACAGCTTAAAGACACCTAATCCAATTGAGACAATGGATGAGAATACAGAGGTCAGCCTTGATTACGATAAAGAAAAGCTTTATTACAATATGGTAGGATGTAAGGCAGACTGGCTTTATGAATTACCACAGTGGGACAAGCTTCTTGATGAGCAGACAAGAAAAGACTTATATAAGAAACAGAAGCTTTCTGGAACTATTGTTAAAGGAAAGAAGATTGGAAGAAATGATCCATGCCCATGTGGAAGCGGAAAGAAATATAAGCAGTGCTGTGGAAAGAATGCATAGCTTTTAAACACTGAGACCTGCCAGATTATGGCAGGTCTTTATGTTTGTATATAAGGTTTTGATATATTGATAGATTATATGGGAAGAGGATAATACATAATGGATGCATATACAGGATTTGCATATGTTTATGACGAATATATGGATAATATTCCGTATGAAGAGTGGGGAAAGTACATGATTACCCTTCTTAAAGAGAATTCGATACAGGCAGATTCATCTGTACTTGAGCTTGGATGCGGAACGGGAACAGTTACAAGAATGCTTGCAAAGGAAGGATATGACTGCGTTGGACTTGATATGTCAGAGGATATGCTTTCAATTGCTTCTGAGAAGACATTTGAGGAAGACCTGCAAGTAATATATACATGTCAGGATATGAGAGATTTTGAAGTTCCATATGAAGTGGATGCAATGATAAGTATAGGCGATTCTATGAATTATATTACATCAGTACCTGATCTGGAAAATGTGTTTGAGTGTGTGCAGGAGAATCTGAAAGAAGGCGGCGTGTTTATATTCGATTTGAAGACCATACATTTTTTCAGAGATATACTGGCAGAGAATACATATGCAGAGAACAGGGAAGATTCCGCATTTATATGGGATAATTATTATGATGATGAAGAACGCAATAACGAATACGAGCTTGCTGTTTTTGTTAAGAATGATGATGGGACATTTGACAGATTTGAAGAACAACATTATCAGCATGGCTTTACTATAGATGAGGTTACAGGCGCAGCACAGAAAGCTGGACTTAAAGTCAAGAATGTATATAATGCATTCTCTAAAGATGCGCCAGATGATGAATCAGAACGATTATATTTTGTGATTGAGAAATAACCAGGAGGTATATATGAAAGATTATATTGTCAGAGCTACTGCAGCAGGTGGACAGGTAAGAGCATTTGCTGCAACAACAAAGGAACTTGTCGAGGAGGCGAGAAATAGACACAACATGAGTCCGATTGCAACAGTGGCACTTGGAAGACTTCTTACAGGTGGTGCAATGATGGGCGCAATGATGAAGAATGATGCAGATATTCTTACTGTACAGATTAAGGGAAATGGACCGATAGGAAGTATGACTGTAACAGCCAATCCTAAGGGAGAAGTTAAAGGGTTTGTTGGTGATCCACAGGTTATGCTTCCGCTTAAAGATGGAAAGCTTGATATAGCAGGTGCTGTTGGAATTGGTGTGTTAAGTGTAATTAAAGATATAGGACTTAAAGAGCCATATGTTGGAGATACTATTCTTATTACAAGTGAAATAGGAGATGATCTTACTTATTATTTTGCTAATAGTGAACAGGTACCATCATCTGTGGGACTTGGTGTCCTTATGAATAAGGATAATACAGTGGAACAGGCTGGTGGATTTATTATACAGCTTATGCCTGGTGCAACAGATGAGTTTATTGATAATCTTGAGAAAAGAATAAGAGAGATTAAGTCTGTTACTGCAATGCTTGAGGAGGGAATGACTCCTGAGCAGATTCTTGAACATATTCTTGGAGATATGGAGCTTGAGATTCTTGATACTATACCAGCAAGATTCTATTGTAACTGTTCTAAGGACAGAGTTAGTAAGGCTGTTATAAGTGTTGGTAAAGAGGAAATCCAGAAGATGATTGATGATGGCAAGCCTATTGAGGTTAATTGCCATTTCTGCAATTCACACTATACATTTACTGTTGATGAACTTAAGGAAATGTATGATTGCTGCACAAGATAAAGCACGCACTGACGGAGGTAGATATGAATAATATTATACTTATAGGCATGCCTGGGAGTGGTAAAAGCTCACTGGGAGTTGTTCTTGCCAAGAAGATAGGTTTTGGATTCATTGATTCAGATCTTGTTATACAGGAAAGAGAAGGTATGACACTTGAACGGATTATTGAGAAACATGGAGATGCAGGGTTTATTCAGATAGAAAATGAAGTGAATTGCTCTATTAATCCACACCACACTGTTATTGCAACAGGAGGAAGCGCTATATATGGTAAAGAGGCGATGGAGCATTTTAAGGATATCGGTACTGTTGTTTATCTTGAACTGCCACCGGAATCACTGGAGGAAAGGCTTGGAAGCCTTAAGGAACGCGGTGTTGTGTCGAATGGAAAGACAACAGTGGAAGAGATATATGCAGACAGGGTTGCATTATATAAGAAATATGCAGATATAACTCTTAATGAGCAGGGCAAACAGATCAGAGATACAGTAGAAATGTTATACGATATCATTATGAATAAGGATCAATATAATTAATAATGTTCAGGTTGAACAATGTTATATTTTAGGGTACAATAATCTTTACCTTTTAAATACGAAACAAGGAGGAATTGTGATGGAGAACGAAGCTCTTTCTAAGAACTTTATTGAGCAGATTATAGATAAGGATATTGAAAGTGGACATTGTAAGAAGGTAATTACAAGATTTCCACCAGAGCCTAATGGATATCTTCATATTGGACATGCTAAGTCTATATTATTGAATTACGGACTTGCAAAGGAATATGGCGGACAGTTTAACATGAGATTTGATGATACGAATCCTACTAAAGAGAAGGTTGAATTCGTTGATTCAATTAAGGCAGATGTAGAGTGGCTTGGTGCCAAGTGGAATGGTGATGTTTTATTTGCATCTGATTATTTTCCACAGATGTATGAAGCAGCTGTAAGGCTTATCAAGAAAGGCAAGGCATATGTAGATGATTTGTCTGCAGAGGAGATAAGACAGTACAGAGGTACTCTTACTGAGCCAGGCAAGGAAAGTCCATACAGAAACCGCTCAGTAGAAGAGAATCTTCAGCTTTTCGAGGAAATGAAAGCAGGAAAATATGCAGACGGAACTAAGGTTTTAAGAGCTAAGATTGATATGGCATCTCCTAACATTAACATGAGAGATCCTGTTATTTACAGAGTAGCGCATATGACACATCACAGAACAGGTGACCAGTGGTGCATATATCCTATGTATGATTTTGCACACCCTATTGAAGATGCAGTAGAGGGAATTACACATTCTATCTGCACACTTGAATTTGAGGATCACAGACCTCTTTATGACTGGGTCGTAATTGAGACAGGCTATAAGACATCTCCAGAGGAGAATCCTAAGCAGATAGAATTTGCCAAGTTATATCTTACTAATGTTGTAACTGGTAAGAGATATATCAAGAAGCTTGTAGAAGATGGAGTTGTTGATGGATGGGATGATCCAAGACTTGTATCTATCGCTGCTTTAAGAAGAAGAGGATTTACTCCTGAAGCTATTAAGATGTTTGTTGAGCTTGTAGGTGTTACTAAGGCACAGGGTTCAGTTGAATATCCAATGCTTGAATATTGTATAAGAGAAGATTTAAAGCTTAAGGTTAAGAGAATGATGGCTGTTCTTGATCCTGTTAAGCTTGTTATTGATAATTATCCTGAGGGCCAGGTTGAGTATATGGAAGTGGCCAATAACCAGGAGAATCCAGATATGGGAACAAGAAAGGTTCCATTTACAAAGGAACTTTATATTGAAAGAGAAGACTTCATGGAAGAACCTCCTAAGAAGTATTTCAGATTATTCCCAGGTAATGAAGTGCGTCTTATGAATGCATATTTTGTTACATGCACAGATTTTGTTAAGGATGAGAACGGAAAAGTTGTTGAAGTACATTGTACTTATGATCCGGAGACTAAGGGTGGCAATTTCACAGGACGTAAGGTTAAAGGAACTATTCACTGGGTTTCTGCTACAGAAGGTGTTAAGGCAGAAGTCAGATTATATGAGAATATCGTTGACGAAGAAAAAGGTGTTTATAATGAGGAAGATGGTTCTATGAATATCAATCTGAACTCTAAGACAGTTCTCACAGAATGTTATCTTGAACCAGAACTTATGAATGCTGTAAGTGAGGATAAGTTCCAGTTTGTAAGAAATGGTTATTTCTGCGTTGATAATAAAGATTCAGAACCAGGAAAGCCTATATTTAACAGGATAGTTTCACTTAAGAGTTCTTTCAAATTACAGAAATAGTGAGGTTATCTTAATGGAAGGTATTGGACAAAAGACAGAAGCAGATTATATATTTGATAAAACTATCAAATGTGATGTATGTGGGAAGGAATTTAAAACTAAGCAGGTAAGGACAGGAAGGGCAAGATTTATAGGCACGGATGATATATTAAAGCCTATGTATGAGGGAATTGATACATG
Source organism: uncultured Eubacterium sp. (assembly GCA_945910225.1). Taxonomy (GTDB): domain Bacteria; phylum Bacillota; class Clostridia; order Lachnospirales; family Lachnospiraceae; genus Lachnospira. The sequence continues at coordinate 7,648 of CAMDYG010000029.1, forward strand.
CAAATACGATATTATTCTCTGCCCACATTGTGGTTATGCTGCATCCCAGAGAAATTACGGACATCTCACAGCCAAGCAGAGAAAGGCTATAAGAGAGAATGTTGAGCCGAGGTTTAAAGCTAAAGAGAATGATACAGACACATATTCGTATGAGAGAGCCGTCAGACGATGCAAAATGGCAATGCTCACCGAGATGGTAACAGGTGGAAAGATTAGCGAAAGTGCATATTTATGCCTGAAGCTTGCGTGGATATACAGGGGCGAGATTGAGGAAGCGCAGAATACTGGCGAGACAGATGAACGTATCCAGATGTATCATAAGTATGAGAATGAGTATCTTGAAGATGCATATAATGGATTTAAACAGGCTGTTGCAACAGAATATCCACCTATTGCCGGAATGGATGAAATGACAATTAATTATCTGCTTACAAGCATAGCTGTTAATCTTGGAAGGAATGATGAGGCAAAACAGTTTGGCTCTGCAATATTAACCTCAAGAATGGCTAATGCCAAAATAAAAGACAAAACAAGAACTGTGTTGGAGGCTATCAAGAATAATTAGTGCTAAAGGGGCGTAACAATAATTATGAATAAGGTTAAAGCTTTATTAAAAAAAATATGGACATATGATCTGGTTCATATAGCGGTGTATTCTGTTGTACTTGAACTTGTTATAGAATGCTTTAACAGAAGAGGAATAATGGGACTGGCAATCCCATTTATGCATCCAATTATATTTATTTACAATACATTAATAGTGATGGTAACGATGACGCTTGCTCTTTTCTTCAGAAGAAGAGTATTTGTATATTGTGTTGTGTCAGTTGTATGGGTAGGACTGGCATTGACGAATTTTATAATATTGTCATCAAGAAAAACACCTTTTACGGCGATGGATTTTTATCTGGTAAAAGATGCTATAAAGGTTGCTGGATTATATATTAATATTTTTGAAGTTATATTAATAGTTATTCTTGTTGCAGCTGCTATTGCGGGACTTGTGATTTTGTGGAGAAAAGGACCTAAGATAGAAGTTACGATTAAGAAAACCAAATTCTATGCATACGCAGTTGTACAGATGGTACTGGTATTTCTGGCAGCATATGGAATGGGTACAACATTGCTTTTAACTAATACAGTTGAAGGACATTTTGGCAATCTTGCACAGGCATATAAGAAATATGGTTTCTGTCATTGTTTTGTAAGCAGTGTTCTTGACAGAGGAATTAGTAAGTCCAATCTCTATTCTGAGGAATATATGGGTTCAATGAAGAAGAACCTTGATGAGGTAGATACGGAGGCTAGCAGCAAGACACCTAATATAATATTTGTGCAGCTTGAATCTTTCTTTGACCCATCCCATGTTAAGGGAATTACAATGTCAGAGAATCCGCTGCCTAATTTTCAGAAGCTTGTAAGTGAGTGTTCATCAGGGTATTTATCAGTTCCATGCTTTGGAGCTGGAACATGTAATACTGAATTTGAAGTTCAGACAGGAATTAATATAGATGACTTCGGACCTGGCGAGTATCCATACAGAACAATCATGAAGTCGAAAGTATGTGAATCCATGGCATATGATCTTAAGAACCTTGGATATGCGACACATGCAATACACAATAATGATGGAACATTTTATGACAGGAATCTTGTATTTTCACATCTCGGGTATGATACATTTACATCTATAGAGTATATGGATGGAATTACAGAAACACCAATGGGATGGGCTAAAGATGATATTCTTACAGGAGAAATAACTAAAGCTCTTGATTCAACAGAGGGAACTGATTATGTATTTACAATATCAGTTCAGGGACATGGTGATTATCCATCAACTCCGGTTGAGGGATATACTCCACAGATTAAGGTTACAGATTTTCCTATACCTGAGCAGCAGACTGCATTTGAGTATTATGTTAACCAGATTCATGAGATGGATGATTTTATAGGAGAACTGGTTGAGACTTTATCAGAAAGAGATGAAGAAATAGTACTTGTCATGTATGGAGATCATCTTCCTACATTTGACTTTACAGAGAATATGCTGTCTAATGGAGATAAGTACCAGACACAGTATTTTATCTGGAGTAATTTCGACATGGAAAAGGGAAATAATGATCTGCAGGCATATCAGCTGTCTTCATATGTTATGGAGAGGCTTGGAATATCAGAAGGATATATAATGAAGTATCATCAGTCTAAGAAGGATGAGTCAGAGGAAGAGTACCTAAAGAATCTTAAAATCCTTGAATATGATATCCTGTATGGCAAGAAAAAAATATATGGCGGAGAAACCCCATATAAGGCAACAGATCTTAAGATGGGAATAAGTGATATCGAGATTACAGACGTATACAATTATAATGATTATGTATTCATTGAAGGCAGTAATTTTAACGATTACAGCTGTGTTATGATTAATGGAAAAGAATATGCAACAGAGAAGATTAGCGACAGGCTCTTACGTATCAGCGGGGCGAAAGTGAAGAAGTCGGATCTGGTGGTTGTTGCACAAAAAGGCAAAGATAAAGTTGAACTCAGCCGTGTTTCATATTCCGTTAAACAATAGTAAAACAACTGTAAAATAACTATCTTTCATTGACAGCAAATGCCTAAAATGCTAATATGGTTAAGGTGCTTGCGCACCAAGATTTTTTTTGGAGGTACTTGAAATGAAGGGTACAGTTAAGTGGTTCAACAACCAGAAGGGTTACGGCTTTATTAGTGATGAGTCAGGAAAGGATGTATTCGTACATTATTCTGGACTTAACATGGAAGGCTTCAAGTCTTTAGAGGAAGGCGCTCAGGTCGAGTTTGACGTAACAGAAGGCGCAAAGGGTCCTCAGGCTACTAACGTAACAAAATTGTAATCGGTTGTTTACAGTGTGCCTTTTTTATATTATATATAGAAAGATATATTGTTACACAATAGGATTATGGGGGCGGTCACAACTAGGGGTGGACCGCCTTTTTTCGTGTAATATGTAAGACTATGTCTTACGGATATAATTAATTAACAAGGTTTTGGAGGTTTTATGGAGAATATAGATATTAATTTTGACCAGACAATTAGTGCTTCTACTATAAATATGATTGCAGCAGGAGCGATACTTGTGCTGTCGGTCTTTATTGTTCTTACAATTGTGACAATTAAGAGATGGCATGGAAGATTCATACCAATGATGCTTGGATTACTGGGTTATGTTGTGTTTGGATTTATGTTTTCACAGATGTTCATGAGTATAATAAGGCTTGTGCCTAACATAGACCAGACTTTTACATATAATACAACTTCTTATATTGTAATATACAATATAGTTCTTGCGGTTGGATTTGGTATTGCAAGATGGTTTGCAACAAAGCTTATGGTAGGAAGATTCGACAGAGAGGGAGATGTAATCCTTGCTGGTACAGGACTTGCCATAGGTGATGCGGTTGTTATGTATGGATTATCAATATTATCATTTTATGTATATGCCCAGGCTATCTCATCAAGGGGATTAGAGCAGGCTATACAGGATATGCTGTCTAGTGGTATATCAGCAGAAAACATTATGACAGAGTATACATCCAATATTTCACAGCTGTTTAGTTCACCTGATGTGCTCTGGGTTCTTATGGGATTATCAGCTGTTCTGGATATATTGTTAAATGTGTTATTGTTTATGGTAGTATATGGCGTTATGAAGAAACAGGTCAATTATATGTATGCGTATTATGCAATGATTGTACAGTTTGCATCTAATATACTGTTCCAGTTATATAATGCATTTTCACTCACAAGTATTCTGACTCTTTTTGGAATTAAGTTTGTAGTTGTAATTGGTGCATCATTATTTATTAAGCAATTCATATTGAAGGAGATAACATATTCAAATGACTGATGTGAAAAAAGGACTAACAACGAATGAAGTTGAAAAATTAACAGCGCAGGGGTTGTCAAATGTATCTGTCGGCAGACAGTCAAAGACAATCTGGCAGATTATTGCCGGAAATGTATTTACATATTTCAACCTTATATTTGCGGTGTTTGCTGTCCTTTTGGCATTAGTAAAGTCATATAATAACATGACATTCCTTCCTGTTATTGTGTGTAATATGTTTATTGGAATTATACAGGAGATAAGAGCTAAGAAGGTGCTGGACAGACTGACTGTTGTCAATGCGCCTAAGACTAAAGTAATAAGAAATGGGAAAAAATATGTAATAGATTCTGAGACTCTGGTTAAGGGAGATTTGTGTGTTTTTTCAGCTGGAAACCAGCTGAGTGCGGATGGAATTCTTGTAGATGGATTTGTTCGTGTAAACGAATCTTTAGTAACCGGCGAGTCGGATGAAGTAGTTAAGAATGCCGGGGATATTTTACTCTCCGGCAGTTTTATTGTATCGGGAGAATGTAAGGCTGTACTTACTAATGTTGGACATTCTTCTTATGCAGCAAAGCTTGCAATGGAAGCGAAGGCTGGGCGTAAGAAGCAAAAGACGGATATGATGGAATCACTTGACAAGCTTGTAAAATGCATAGGTGTACTTATTATTCCAATAGGTGTGGGATTGTTTTTGCAAAGCAGATTTGCAGTTGGCGGTTCTATAAAGAGCAGCATAGATTCGATGGTAGCATCTCTTGTTGGAATGATTCCAGAAGGTCTGTATCTTCTGGCAAGTGTTGCACTGGTTGTCAGTGTTATGAGACTTGGTAAGAAGAATGTGCTTGTGCATGAAATGAATTGTGTTGAGACACTTGCGAGAGTTAATGTCCTGTGTGTTGATAAGACAGGAACAATAACAAGACCGGATATGACAGTTACGCATATACAGACACTTGAATATACAGATGAAACAGGTAATGCTGTTACAGAAGAGGAAATAAAGCGCTGTATAGCTAATGTAACTGCTAATATTAAAGCGGATAATGCTACAATGACAGCGCTGCAGTCGTATTTTCATCTGGATAATTATACTGAATGTGATGAAATATATCCTTTTTCATCACAAAACAAATACAGCGGTGCAAGATTTGGGAAGAATACATATCTGCTGGGCGCTCCTGAGTACCTGCTGTTAAAGGAGTATGGCGCATATAAATCTGTTATAGACAAATACTCCGATAATGGAGAAAGGATAATTGTCTTCGGACTTGCTAATGAGGAAATAACAGGAGAGCAGGTTACAACAGCTATTACACCAATGGCATTTATTATTCTTGAAAATGAAATAAGACAGACTGCCAAAGAAACATTTGAATATTTTAAAGAACAGGGGGTCAGCATCAAAGTCATATCAGGTGATAATCCTGTTACGGCATCAAAGGTTGCGATTAAGGCAGGAATAGAGAATGCAACTCATTATGTAGATGCAACCACACTAAAAAGTGATGAAGATATAAGTGAGGCGATTAAGAAATATACAGTATTCGGGCGTGTTGTGCCAGAACAGAAAAAGAAGCTTATTGAAAGCTTTAAGGCGGATGGAAATGTTGTGGCAATGACAGGAGATGGAGTTAATGATGTACTTGCACTTAAATGCGCAGACTGCAGTGTTGCGATGGCATCAGGCAGTGAAGCGGCAAGTAATGCTGCCCAGATTGTGCTGCTGGATTCAGATTTTTCTAAAATGCCAAGCGTAGTGGGGGAAGGAAGAAGAGTTGTTAATAATATTAAAAGATCTGCATCACTTTTTCTTGCAAAGAATATATTTTCAATGTTGTCAACAGTGTTTACGCTTATATCAGTTAATCTGTATCCGTTATATCCTACACAGTTATCATTCCTTGGAATATTTACAATAGGAACCCCAGCGTTCTTTCTGGCTTTACAGCCCAATAAGAGCCTGATTAAGGGTGACTTTTTATTTAATGTTATATTAAAGGCACTTCCTACCGGTCTGACGGATTTTATAGTTGTTACTATAGTTACGATCTATGGGGGCTTTGCAGGAATATCTCATGAACAGACAGCTACAGCGGCAACATTAGTCCTGCTTACAGTGGGCATGGCTGCTCTTATCAGGATATGTCAGCCATTTGACTGGATAAGGCTTGCAGTATGTATAGTCATGGCATGTGGAATAGTATTTTCTATGATTTTCCTGAGACCTGTATTTGCAATGGTGGTTTTAAAAGGAGTTACAAGAAATCTGACAGTGCTGATGATGATAGCATCTATTCCTTTGTACAGATATGTATGCAGGCTGACGGCATGGATAATAGATTATCTGGAACACCATAACCGCCGGTTCAGACGCCTGCTAAAAGGATGATATTATTGGTTTATGGCTTTCTTTGAGAAGTCAGTTATTACGAGGTCATTATAAGGGACAGCAGAGTCAAGCTCACCAGCTTCAATAAGAATGTTCTGGAGGAGATTAAAGCTGTCTTCGGTAAATACAGTTGATGATTTCCAGGTATCCTGGGATTTGTATCTGTCTACAATAGCAGTGATTGTTGCAATGTCGGTTTCTTTGAACTGAGGAGCAATGATCGCTGCTATTTCTTCTGATGAATGGGTATTAACGTAGTCAAGTCCTTTCTGTGTTGCATTGGTAAACTTCTGGATAAGTTCAGGATTTTTCTTTATAAAACTTTTCTTGGCACAGTATGCTGTGTACGGTACATAGCCGCTTTCTACACCAAGAGATGCAACAACGTAGCCAGCATCCTGCTGCTCAAGAAGAGTGGCTGATGGCTCGAATTCAACAGTAAAGTCCCCAATGCCTGATGTAAATGCGGCAGAAGTTGAACCAAAGTCAACATTCTGGAGAATTTCAAGATCATTTGCAGGATCTATATTATTCTTCTTTAAAATGTATTCAAAAAGCATTTGTGGCATACCACCGGCTCTGCCACCGATGACTGTTTTTCCTTTTAATGATTGCCAGTCAAATGAATCGTCTGCGGTACGGGAAACAAGAAAGTTACCAGCACGCTGGGTAAGACCCGCGAAATTGACGGCATAATCATCAGCTCCCTCGGCATAGACATATATAGATGATTCGGAACCCATAAATCCAATATCAGCATCTCCTGATATAAGTGCAGTCATAACTTTATCTGCACCGAAACCATTTGTAACTGTCAGGTCGATTCCTTCATCAGCAAAATATCCCTCTTCAATAGCGACATATTGCGGTGCATAGAATATTGAATGTGTAACTTCACATAGTGTGACTTTCTTCATCATATTATCAGAATCTTCTTTTCTGGAACATGCACTTAAAGGCAGAAAACAGGCTGTAATAATAATAAAACATAAAGTGATTGAAATATATTTTCTTATGGCTTTCAAAAATAGACTCCGGAATAAATATACTTACTTTTATAGTATAATTTTTCAGTGATTTGGTGACATAAAAAACTATAAAAATGTTGTTATATTGTGGCATATTATGGTATCATAATATAAATTAAATGGTGGATAATTTAATATCTATAGATGGAGGAGTATTATGTTTGGAAAGAATAAGACAGCTACATCAGGAAGCAATGATTTACAGGTTTTGATAGATTTATTTGATAAAATTATATCAGGTGAGATATCACAGACTGGAGAATCTCCGGCAGATAAAACATTATTTGCGGATCCTTCTGTTGCAGATAAGTTCAATGAGGTTGTTGAGACATATAAGAGATTTAATAATAACTTTGTAATGAGACTTAATGAAGCTATGGGGTCAATAGGAGATAACTCATATGTTAAGAATATGATGGATGAAGTCCAGTCACAGTCAGAAGCGATTGGAACGATGGGAGAAGCAGGACATAATCTTGAGGAGTCAATTAATCATATTACGTCTACAATGGCTGATATTAAGGACAATACACATGAGATGCTTGCTACAACCCAGAACAGTACAGTCAATATGAATGAAAGTATCAAGGTTGTTAATGAATCGTCTGAGAAGATAGCTGATATCAACAGACAGGTTCAGGAGTTTCAGGATAAGATTCATAAGATTGGTGAGATTGTTGACATTGTTAAGAAGGTTGCCAGCCAGAGTAATCTGTTGGCACTTAATGCTTCGATTGAAGCTGCAAGAGCAGGAGAAGCAGGAAAAGGATTTGCAGTTGTTGCAGATCAGGTAAGACAATTATCAAGTAGTACATCAGAGTCAGCAGATGATATTGTTAATTATGTAAGAGAACTTAATGAGGACATAGAAAGGCTTGCAGCATCAATGGATGAAACTACAGCCAAGCTTTCAGAGGGTAACAATAAAGTTGAGGAGTCACTTTCAGATATTGAGAGAATGAATCAGCAAATGGTAGCAATTAATGATTCTGTTGGAGGAATATTTGCAGATATTGATACCCAGTCATCTATTACAACTGAATTTGCCAAGCAAGTTGACAGCATAGCAGCCAGCTACGAGAAACTTTCTGACAACTGTATGGCAACAGGTACACATATTTACAAGATTGGAAGATATATCGATACAGCAAGAAGTGATATGTTCAGATCGTTCTCTAATGTTACAGTACAGGATATGTTAAGAGTCTTTGATATAGATCATTTCATCCTGATGTGGAGAGTATATAATAATGCGGCAGGATTTGAACAGTTAAAGATAACACAGCTTAATAATCCTGATGGATGTAAACTTGGTAAGTGGCTTAAGGCGCAGACAGATCCTCAGATAACCGGAAGCAGACAGTTCAAGGAAGTTGATGTAGCACACAGACAGATACACAAGTATGCTTGTGATTCATGGAATGCTAAAGATAATGGAAATCTTGAACTTGCACTTGAAAACTTTAAGAAGTGTCATGATGCATATTATGTATATAAGGATAAGATTGCAGCACTTAAGGATTATATAAGAACAATTGGTTACACAGATGAAACAGAAACAGTAGTTTTCAGAAAGTAATTCCCAAAAGAAGTCTCCTATGGTATAACATAGGAGATTTCTTTTTTTAAGAAAGCTATAAAGATTTACAATTATGGAGAGATATATGGAAGGATATAAGGACACTGCAAAAGATGTAATGGTTATTGGACACAAGAATCCAGATACAGATTCGGTGTGCTCAGCTATATGTTATGCCAATCTCAAAAATAAGATAACAGGTACACATGACTATATTGCCAAGAGGGCAGGACATCTTAATGAGGAGACACATTTTGTTCTTAACAGGTTCGGAGTAGAGGCACCAGAATATATTAAAGATGTAAGACCACAGGTACTTAATATAGAAATCCGTGAGACAAAAGGAATTGACAGGAATCTGTCTGTAAGAAATGCATGGAAGCTTATGGATACACTTAATATAGTTACTCTTCCTATAACGGAAGGGAAGCGTCTTACAGGACTTGTTTCTATTGATGATATTGCAAAGTCATATTTTGAATCATTTGATAACAAGGTGCTGTCTACAGCACACACAAGTTTTTCTAATATTGTGGAGACACTTGAGGGACGTGTTATTACAGGAGATATATCAGAGATATTTGATAGTGGAAAGATGCTTATAGCAGCAGCTAATCCAGATATGATGGAGAGCATGATTGATGCAGGTGATATAGTTATTCTTGGAAATCGCTATGAATCGCAGCTGTGTGCAATAGAAATGGATGCCAAGTGTATTATAATATGTGAGGGGGCTAAGGTTTCCAACACAATTGCCAAGATAGCTAAGAATCATAACTGCATTATAATTGAGACTGATTATGATACATATACAGTTGCAAGGCTGATGAATCAGGCAATTCCGGTTGGATTTTTTATGACTCCGAGAGACAGGATCGTGTGTTTTAAAACAACTGATTATATTGAAGATATTCAGGAAATTATGACTAAGAAAAGATTCAGGGATTTCCCTATAGAGGATGAAGATGGTAATTATGTAGGAACTATTTCAAGAAGAAATCTTTTGCGCTCTGGAAAGAAAAAGGTAATTCTTGTGGATCATAATGAGAAGAATCAGGCTGTTAATGGAATTGAGGATACGGAAATTCTTGAGATCATAGACCATCACAGACTTGGACCTATACAGACAATGACACCGGTATTTTTCAGAAACCAGCCTCTTGGATGTACAGGAACTATAATATACAAAATGTATATTGAGGCAGGAGTTGAGATTGAACCTGTATATGCAGGACTTATGTGTTCGGCAATTATATCTGACACACTGATATTCAAGTCACCTACATGTACGGCTGATGATATTGAGGCAGCAACTGAACTTGCAAGGATTGCTGGTATAGACCCGGAGATATATGGAAGAGAAATGTTTGGTGCTGGAAGTAATCTTGATGAGAAGACTGACAGAGAAATCTTTTATCAGGATTTCAAGAAGTTTTCAATTAATGATATAACTGTTGGTGTTGGACAGGTCAATGCGATGGGACCAGACGATATAGAGAAGGTAAAGAAAAAAGAAATTCCATTTATAGAGACAGTTATAGGAGACGCAGGACTTGATGTTGTGTACCTGATGATGACAGATGTAATGTCAGAATGTTCGTATGTTATATGTTCAGGAAAGAATGCTGATATGATGATGATGCAGGCGTTTGGAGTTGACAAAACTAATGATACATATATACTTAAAAATGTTGTTTCAAGAAAGAAACAGTTCCTTCCAGCAATAATGGAGGCAATGGAACAGTAAATATACAAAGATTTGGAGAGAATAAGTGATGAAGGGTTTGGCAAAGAATGATCCCTGCTGGTGCAATAGTGGGAAAGCTTATTGTGAGTGCCATATGGATTTTGACAAGAAGATTGATAATTTCAGAAGAAAGTTTCATAAGGTTCCGCCAAGAGGCATTATCAAGAACGAGGAGCAGCTTAATGGAATGAGAGAAAGCAGCAAGATTAATATTGCGGTTCTTGATTATGTTGCGCAGAATATTAAAGCTGGAATGACAACACAGGATATTGATGATATGGTATATCAGAAGACAACAGAGCTCGGTGGGATACCGGCACCACTTAACTATGAAGGCTTTCCAAAGAGTGTGTGTACATCAATTAATGAGCAGGTATGCCATGGAATACCATCATCTAACATACAGCTTATAGATGGTGATATTGTTAATGTGGATTGCTCTACTATATACAATGGTTATTATTCAGATTCATCAAGAATGTTCTGTATTGGCAATGTTTCGCCGGAACACAAAAAGCTTGTGGATGTAGCTAAGGAATGTGTTGAACTTGGACTACAGCAGGTAAAACCATGGGGACATTTAGGTGATGTGGCAGCAGCTATCAGTGAGCATGCAAGAAAGAATGGTTATTCAGTTGTGCGTGAAGTAGGCGGACATGGTATAGGTCTTGCATTCCATGAAACACCATTTGTAAGCTATGTTATAAAAAAGGGAACGGGAATGGTTATGGCACCTGGAATGGTGTTTACTATTGAACCAATGATTAATGAAGGACTTCCTGATATATATATTGATGAGAATAATGGATGGACGATATATACAGACGATGATTCATATTCAGCACAGTGGGAAATTATGGTTCATGTAACAGAAGATGGCTATGAGGTAATGACTTACTGATATTGTGTAATATTAAACAGGCAACATTATGGAGAGGCTTCATATACTGTAGTGATACATGTATATGGAGCTTTTTTTATGAATATAAATGAGCTTGCCCCTGCCATGTGTTATGTACCATGGCAGAGGTGGAATGAGATTTATGAGCCATGTAAGGCTATTGTGAGGGGAACGCTGTTTCCTGTTCTTGATAAACCATTTACAGGAGGCCGCCCATGAATTGCTGTAAAAATATAAGAAGTGATAAAGCAATGATAATGAATAATATCTATCAGCTTGGATTTGCGCTTGTTGAAACTATGCTTTATCTCGACACTCATCCGGAAGATGCAGCTGCTATTGAATATTATGCAGAAACAAGGGATAAATATGCCAAGAATATGCAGAAATATTCTGATTATTATGGCCCGTTAAGTATGGAGTATATGGTAAATGATAATTACTGGATGTGGGTAGCAACCCCTATGCCATGGGAATACAGGGAAGGGGGAATGTAGGATGTGGAATTATGAAAAAAGACTACAGTTTCCGGTAAACATTAAGAACTGTAATCCTACTCTTGCTGCAATGATAATAAGCCAGTATGGCGGGCTATACTTCAATAAGGTATACAACGCTGGAAAGCCAGTGTTTATGCGGATTTGCAGACTTGTATTAAAATAAGGCGAGGATAGAATAAACCCTCGCCTTTTACTTTTGCAAAAAGAAATATACTTCTAATTTATCGTTTTCCTTATCATACACACAATGATCTACAACACTTCTTATGGCATTAGCTCTTGTGAGCGTATCCTTAGAAGTATCTTTTATGATACTCAGAACAGATGATATGTTAGAAAGCATTTCGTCTGAAGAATCTTTTGAATCATCCTGGTACGCTTCAAGCTGTTTCTCAAGAGAGCGTCGCTCATTATTAAGTAACTCCTTATTCTCTTTATATTCTTCTAATGTATCAATTCCATCACGGTAAGCCTGCTTAATGCGGGCTTCTTTAGCCGATAGTTTACTAATCTGCTCAAGAATAATCTCTTTGTCACTCTTATTTGACATGGCAGCAGTCCTTTTTAATTCATAATGCAGCTCTGAGGTACCGTCTAATATTCTTTCTAATGCATCATATACTGCCTGCTCAAGAGTAGCCGTCTTAATGAAATGACTGTGTGAACATTTACCTTTGTTATAATTACCGCACTGATACCTGGTTGCATTAATACCGGCCATAAGAGAAGCTCCGCAGTCAGAACATTTTACGATGCCTCCAAGCCAGTGTCTCATATGACCTGCAGCCCGAGCCTTATAAGGTCGGCTTCGTAAAGCTATAAGATGCTGCACATTATCCCATGTATCTTTATCAATCAGAGGCTCGTGTTTTCCCTCTGCCAGAATCCAGTCTCCAATGTCTTTTATCGTATGATCGTCATGCTTCTGCCTGTTCCAGCGGACCACACCGTAGTAAAAAGGATTCTCTAAGATATATTCAACGGTTCTTCCCTCAAATGTGGCACCACGCTTGGTATTATATCCAAGAGCGTTAAGCTCTCTTGCTATTTCGAGATAGCTATGTCCTGCAATATACTCACTGTATATCTTACGCACAATAACAGCCTCATCCTCATATATGTAAGGTATGCCGGTATCTTTATTCATTCTGTAACCGAGGGGAAGAGACGACTGGTAACCTCCTCGTAAAGCTTTTTCTGTCATGCCCCTAAGGACTTCTCCGGAAAGACGGATAGAGTAGTATTCATCCATCCACTCTATAATTCGCTCAATAAGACTCCCAAAGGGTCCATCAACAAGCGGCTCTGATATGCTTACAACCTCCACATTACATTTTTTAAGTAAAGACTTATAAACTATTGACTCTTCCTGATTGCGGGCAAATCGGCTGAATTTCCAAACTAGAATGACATCAAAAGGATGCTCTTTACTCTTAGCAAGACCTATCATTTTCATAAACTCTGGACGCTTGTCAGCTTTCTTTCCGGATATCCCGTTTTCTATAAATATATTGTCATTAATAAGTGAAAGATTATTTTTCTTCGCATAATCGATAATCAGACGCTTCTGAGCATCCGGAGATAACTCTTCCTGCTTATCTGTTGATACTCTTATGTACGCGCACGCTGTTTTCATACTGAGAATGTCCTTAGCCATATCAATCATCCTTTCTAATATATGAGAATTGCACCGGTGCAACTCATTTTTGAGTATAAAAATAACACCTACTTGCAAAAGCGGTGTTGGAAATGTATAATATGGCTTGTCTAGGGCGATATTAACATTGGCAGCAGGCTTATGTAAGTATCGTGTTAAAGGCTCTTGTGTTGGTAGCACAGGAGCTTTTATTTTTATTTAATTTTTAATAAAGATTCTCGCCAGTCTTCTGGAAAACCCATATATGACAATAAGTCTTTTTCTTGCATAACACACATTCGAGGCCTGAATATATTAAGAGCGTTATTTATTTCCTTAAGAAATTTCTTGAAATCCATATCAGATAACAAAACTTTCATTGCTAAAACAGCAGCAAATAAATCTCTCTTACCATAGTTATATTCATTTTTAGATTGTGAATGTCTTGGAATGTTTAACTTATCGTGAATTGATAAATCGGTTAAAGGGCGTTTTGTTCTGTAACAGTATAATCTATTATTATGAGCACAGAAATTTCTAACAGGAGTGATGTACATTAAAATATTCTCCAATTCATTATCTTGAATTTTAAATATCTTTGATATTTCTTGACGCTCTTTTGGGTTCATTACTTTATAAAAGTTACTTATTGTTCCAAGAGTAAGTATATTATTTAAAACCCATAGTGGAATATATCCGTGTTGCTTTAGATAATGAGCTATACAAGGATCCGAGACTCTATTGCTTATTTGACGTTGAATATCAGAAATCAAATTAGTTATAAGCTTATCAGAATCTTTAAGATTCCTATTGAAATTAGTATAAATCAGATAGTTTTCATGTTGATGTGCTTGTGAAAATGAGTAAGCAATCAGGTTTTTTATGTTAGTTTCAATTAATAGAATGTACTTAAAGAAAACCCTTCGGATGCGCATATCAAAATTATATAATGCTATTATTTCATTTATTTTTGTTCCTGGTTTATATTTATCATCTGACAATTCAGATGAATTAGCCTCAAGAAATGGCATTTTATATCCGTTAATAAGATTATAATAACCATAATGTTGAAGCGCTTTTTTTGCTTCGCTTTTTTCGGCAGAGGAAGATATTTGAATCCCACGTGAAATTAAAATGGCAATCTGTTCATCATATGTTTTAAATGTTTTATCCATGAATACCTCCGTAAAAAATAAAAAGACCCCGGGCCCGAAGGACACCGGAGTACGTTCCATAATAATATATTCAGCACATCAATAAATATACCATTGATGTGTCATAAGGATAACATTGTAAACCCCGAATGTCAACACAAAATGTTAAATAAATTATAATTTTGTTACAAATTTTTGTATTTTTATTATTTAAATTCTTGTCTCAATTTAAGACTTTCTCTATATTGCTCTGCATCTGGTACATCAATGAATTCTACTGTTTTATCAAGGTATGTCAGTCATATTATTTTCTCCTTGTATGCAAAAAGAGCCTTGGAATACATTGATTCCAAGACCCTTCCGCGACCGCCCAGCAGTCATTCACTATTTACAAGTGACATTATATCATACCCAAAAGCCTTGTCAAGTATTCCAAATTGTAAAATTTTTTGAATTTTTATATCTGATGCGCAAATATTTCTACGATATTCACATCTTTGCATTGTCTGTCGTAGTCACCGTTTTCAATATGAGTAAGTTCATGATGATAAGACTTTAAGTGCTGTTCACGGTTAAGCCGTGAGTTAAGTATAATAGTAAACGAATTGTCTTTGTTATTAACCGTATATGCCTTTATAGTAGTAGGCATATCTGCATAAATCACATTTGTAGTAATATTAATCATTCCCTTCTGGTTAGGCAAAGCAGTTGTTGTTCATATGGAAGTTGTTATTTAAGCTTTTTCTGTTCTTTCTCAATCTGTTTAATACTTTTATTTGGTGTAGGTAAGTCTTCAGGCATTGTCCCGCCAAGGCGCTTAATAGTATCCCGTACTTCCTTACCAACATCATAGTGAGTCTGATTAGCATTCGCTTTTCCTTGAATATTTTCTCTCTTAAGTTTTGCTTCTGTCTGTGTAGCACGGAAGAGATTAGCAGCTAATTCTTCATATCCCATATGATCAAGAATATTCTGATTTTTCTTTAACCCTTTTCTTTCATGAATATCTTTAGCTTTTAATCCACCGTACAATCCCATGTATCCATAATTCTGAAATATAGCATAATCCATAGTGGTTTCCACACCTGAATCTTTGGCAGCGGCAACTAATTGCTTGTTATGTTCACTCATTTCATGCCTGATTGCCAGTCGCTTCTGGTCTTCAGATAGAGATTCATAATTCTCTATAAGTTCCTGCTGACGGGTTTTGACGGCAAAATATGTCTTACCAAGAGCAATTATTTCTTTTCGAGGGTCACCATTCATTACTATTAGGTAACAGGCATAGCGAGATAATTCATAATCTGTAATAGTTTTTGAAGCATTATTTGGCATTGGTAACGTTTTGCCGACCTCGGCAAAATGCTCTGATGCTGCTATATTACTGGCTTTGCAGTTTGTTATAGCCTTATCAATAACTTTTTTAAAATTACTCCATTTTTCATATTCAAGTGCTTTTTGCAAATCTCTAGCGTACCAAAATTCCTGGCCGTATTCATTAATATGTTTTATATCTTCAAATACAGCTTCTGTATAATTTGCATTAGGCTCATCGTTATTAACACTAGGTTCATTAAAATTCTCATCAAAAAAGAAAAACATATAAACCCCTTCCTAATCTCTATTAGACATTCTATCAATCATCTGTTTAACAAAATCAATATCTTCCTTCCTGACTTTTCTTGATGCGTCAAAGAGAACTTTGTATTCAGGATTCTCATACATAAACTGAGCCATATCTCTGGCATCATCATCAAGGTAATACCTATCGGGAATAATCTCAGTAGTAGGTTTTTTACCTAGTAAATAGTTCATATCAACATTAAATGTATCAGCAATTAGTTCCAAAGTTTCAAAATTTGGTTCTCTTTCACCATTTTCATACATTCCAATAGCGCTTCTGGATACACCAAGTTTATCAGCCATTTGCTGTTGAGTAAGTCCACTTTGTTCTCTTATTTTTCTGAATATGTTAGGAAAATCGCCCATATAATTCAACTCCTTATGTTACTTTAAATATATAATAACACGAAACGTGGAAAAATCAAGAAAAAAATCCACAAAACGTGTTGACACGATATGTGGCGAGTGATATATTACAGTTGAGCCACAAAATGTGGCATGAAAGGAGTGATAATTTGCAACCCAAGGAAATAGGCCACAGGCTAACAATGTTAAGAGGAAATAAGCCACAGAGTGAAGTTGCTGAAGCAATAGGCATAAGTGTTTCGGCTTTGTCTATGTATGAATGTGGTGAAAGAATCCCAAGAGATTCTATAAAGATTAAGCTGGCACAGTATTATGGAAAGTCGGTTCAGTCTATTTTTTTTGATTAACAATGACACGATATGTGTCATTATCTATTGAGGAGGTGAGAGAGTGAGTGCGTGGATACCACTGATAATTTTATATGTATTAGCTGGTATATGTATTTTAGTAATGAGAAAAATACAGCCCGACAACAAAGAATATCTCATTTATGTTGTATGGACTGTATTGATATGTGTTTGTACTACATTTTTTGTATTTGCTTACGGATTACAGGTGCAATCCCATTGATAAGGAGGCAGAGCGTGAAAGAGAATACAGATAAATACATTATCCGTAGCTATGAACCATTCATAGAAGAGAAAGCAAAGACATTTATGCAGGCGTTATCAGTTATAAAGAAAATGAAAGTATCAGGTATTAAGCATTATGAAGTTATAAGGATACCATTCAGAGAGAGGTATCCTAACTTCCCAATATATTTTTCAATAGCTGTGTTATTGATTGTAATACTTTCTGAATAAAAGGATTAGTGTATACATCATAACTGCTTAACAAGGCAAGTATTGAAATGATTACAGGTATCCAGAAACGAAAAGAACTACGGCGTTTGTAACGTAGATACATATTCCCTTTGTCGCTAATAACATATTTTTTGAAGTTTTTAGGGGAGCTATCTACAAGACTGAATTTGCAAAGAAATTGGTATCTTGGCTTTTGGCGAACAGTTTCCTTATAAACACCTGTGAACTTTATGCGTATGAGTAAAAGATGTTCATATATTGATAGTTCTAATTCGTTGAATGGTGTTGGCATAAATACCTCCTGTTTTTGTTTTGATTATAACACAAATTATCTATTGAGGAGGTGAGAGAGTGAAGGAACAGGTAGATTCATTAATAACAGAATTAGCATCTCATATAACAGAAGTTGTGCAAAAGAATAATGTATCTTGTTCATATGAAAATGAAATAGCAGACAAGACAAAGGCTCTTGCACAGCTTATAACAGCAAGAGCCCAGTTGAAATAACATGTTAGTTAGAGCAATTGTTTTTGTTTAACTCAACTAATTTGGCGTAGACTTCCTACATGAAATCAGCTACAGCAGCACCACCATCTTTGCAGGTTGGTATAGAAGAATTAGTCATCTTTGCTACAGTGATTTGAACAGTCTTATCAATTAAAGAAGAATTATTGAGCATAACATGGTCTCCTTTCTTGATTACTTGGCTACTGCAATAGCCTGTAATTAAAGTATAAGAGTAAAAGAACATTTACACAAGTGATTATCTATTCAAGGAGGCGAGAAGGTGCATGACAGGTTTTGATAATCGGAATCTGAGAGAACGGATTAAGAAAATATATGGAAATCAAAGTGGTTTTGCAAAGGATATGGAGTTGTCCGAAAGAAGCATATCCTTGAAGCTTACAGGGGCAAGACAATGGACGCAGAGCGAAATCTACAGAGCAAAAGAGTTGTTAAAGATAGAAGATAAGGACCTGGTAAAGTATTTCTTTACAAGATGTTCTTAATAAAACAAAAAACTGTCAGAGGCGTTATCTCTAACAGTTTCGTGCTAAATTTTTTTACTTTTTATACTTTGCAGATTTTCATCACATTTAATAACGCTAAATGTTTCTATCAAGTATTCCATCACTTATGCTGTTTTAGTTCAGCACGAATTGCACTGCCCATTAGCTGGTGGAAATCAAGGAACATTTGGTATGGTGAGGATTTATTAACCGGGTCCAGACCGTTACTCTCACGAGCATTTATTACGCCATACTAATTATTACATTTAACCTCAGTTTAGAGTGTTTTGAGTGACCACAATTGCAACCTTAATTAAAAAGAGCAGGGCAGATAAGTTTTCCTATAAGTGTCATAGGTTCTCCTTTCCTGCCCAGTATGAGCAAATTAATGATAGCAGTACTTGAACATAAGTTCAAGAAAATCTTTTCAGATGAGGAGGAGAGAGTGTGAAAACGCAATCAATAACAGAGCTTCCAGATAAATTAGAAAGTTTATATATAGACGCACAGAACAAGATATTTCTTCTTAATGGAAAACCAATAGGAGAAGGAATTGAATCTGTACAGATTAATTTTGATGGAACTAAGTGGAGAGTAACTATGGAATGTACGGCAACAGTAACAAAAGAAATCAGCACATATAGCAAAGACGGAGAAATAATCAGCTAGTACCATTCGATACTAGCTGAGCAAATTAAATGATATTTGACGCTAAATTTGCTAAGAATTTGATAACTTCGGTCAGACCGGATTTAAAACGATTCTCCATATCATATATAAAAGTTGATTGAAGCGTTATATTTCCCAAGATATCGACCTTTATATATTTATGACTTTTCATTTCATTAATACAGAAATCAATATCATCATCGGAGAAATCAGGAAATTCAGAATGTGATAGGCTATTAAATTCGATAGCAGACGATCTGGGAATACCTGATTCAACACGCTGTAAGTAACATTTGTAAAGAGTAACAGCAAATTTAGTGGTTATCTTTGTGAGTTCCATAAGAATCTCCTTTCTTAAAACTAGGTGCTGCAACACCAGTAATTAAAGTATAGGAGTAAAAAGACATTTATACAAGTAATTATCTATTCGAGGAGGAGCAAGAGTGAATTATACAGCAATAGCAATAACAGCGATTATCTGCATAACCATATTGGTGTTATGCCATGAACCTAAAGAGCGTAAGTAGCATATAAAACATAAAAGGGCATGAGGTGAATTAATGAACATAGTTATAAAAATTATTGAGGGAGAGAAAGTAATTGATTTCTCAGATCTTGATAAAAATACAAAAAAAGAATACGGACAGCGCCTCAATGAGCAGGCTCTTAGTGCAATGGGGTATGTCCGTAGCAAGGAGGCAAGATGAGAGACGTAGGTTTAATAATTGCATACAACAGGCGCATTAATGCGGCGGTAGACGATAGACGCATTGAAGATGCAGCTAAGTGGATGTGCAGATTACATAAGCTAGAAAATAGAAATGGAGTTCCGGTAGGCAGCTTTAGACTAAGGGAGGCGTAAATGACTAAAAGTACATATTTTGGAAAGTGCATGTATTGCGGGCAGCAGGCAATGCTTGAGATTAATGATGATATTGTAGCTTCATATGAAGACAAACCAGATGATTGGGATACATACATTTCAGAGGAAGCGACTAAGATTTGCAAATGTGAAGGTGCAAGAGCATGGTGGAATGTAGAAAGGCGAGTGCGTAAGGCAGAAGACGAGTGCCTGAAGCTTGCTAACAGTGAACAGATAGGAGAGGTACTGAAAGCTGCAGTAAGACCTGTTATGAGAAGTGAGTTTGATAAGCTCACAATTAAAGATGGGGGGGTTACCTACAGTGTGTATCTTGATAGTGATGAACGCCTTCATGTCCGTAGAGAACATAAGGTCACAGAAGATAAGACAGAGTAAATAAAAAGAGCCGCTCGGAGAAGCGGCTCGAACCAAATCGACAAGTTGCGTAACAACTTGAATACATAATAAATCATTTTAAAAATAAAGTCAATATTTGACTGAAATATCAAGAAAAATAATGGGGAGAAATCCCCATAAAAACTTGATTGTATTAATTAAGTTAAGAACCAAGGAGACAATTTTTAATGCCATACATAAAGGAAATATGTATAGCAGGTAGCGTAATAACAATAAGACGATATCACACCCTTAGATATAACTGTCGAGGGGAAAGAAGGGAGAGCCGGGAGAAGGTAACAACAGCGAAACAGGAAACCATAAACCGGAGACTGGCAGAAAGGAAGCTGGCGGCAAAGATGAATACCAATTTTACAGATGAGACAGGAATGTTGGTTACATGGACTTATGCCAGGGAGAGCCGACCTCCCACACTTGATGATATGACAGTAGATATTCGCAACCTGCTGAAAGCTCTGCGGAGAGAGTTTAAAAATATTGGTCCTCTAAAGTACATCTATGTTAAGGAGCTGGGGACTAAGGGTGCACATCATATTCATATGCTCATGAGTGTATGTGATGTGCGTGTATTAAAGAAATGTTGGAATAAAGGGTTTATCCATGTAAAGCCGCTGGACAGTGACAATGACTACACAAG
>CAMDYG010000030.1 GCA_945910225.1 uncultured Eubacterium sp.
AATTTGTGGGTAGTATTAGGATGTGTACTTGCAATGACAGCAACGACTATACTGTCATATGGAATGGCTGTAAGATACATCAAGAGAGTTAGAAGAGCATTTCCAGTAAGAGGATAATTAATTTTTGCATGTTCCTATTTATACAATTCATTATGGAGAAGATGCGTTAATATCCATATCATAAACTTAATAAATCAAAGACAAAGGCGTCGTACACATGAAGTACGGCGCCTTTATTGTTTGTTTTGTTAACTGATATTAATGCGAAGAGGAAGGAGCTGGTTTTATGGAAAGAAAATTAGGATTAGGCAGTGGCGTGGCTATATGTGTCGGACTTATCGTTGCAACTAGCTGTCTTGTTTCACTCGGAACAGGAATGGGTTCAATAGGCAGATGGTTTATTATTCCATTATTCATGGTAATGATACTTAACTGGTTTATAGGAATTTCATTTGCGGAATTAAATGGACTTATGCCAAGAGTACAGGGAGGTACTGGACAGTATCTGTTAGCAGGAATGGGACCACTTCCATCACTTATAGGAAATCTGTCAGCATATGTAATTACAGAAATTTTAAGTATGACAGCAGAGATAACATTATGTGGTCTGGTATTAAAGAGCCTTTTTTTACCACATGTTGATAACAAAATAATATCTATTGCAATAATGGCAGTATTCCTTATTGTTAATCTATTTGGAGTTGATATGTTTTCAAAAGTACAGAATCTGGTAGTGTTTCTTCTTATTGGCTCTATGGTACTTATTGGATTAATTGGAATGTTTAAACTTGGAAATAGTGCAAATGTTGTTGATTATGCAGCTAATGCACCTACATTTGCACAGATAGGTGGAATAAAGGGACTGTGTTCATATGCAGCGCTTGCATTCTGGCTGTTTATAGGTGTTGAGTTTATCATACCTGTTGCCAAGGACCTGAAGAATCCAAAGAGAGATGTACTTCTTTCTATGACAATAGGACTTGCAATGCTTTTTGTAGTACAGAGTATTCTTGGAATAGGAATGACCAATTATGTAAGTCTTGATATTCTTGCAAATGACCCTGATAGTACACCACATATGACATATGCAACTAATCTTCTTGGCAATGCAGGAAGAATATGGATGGGAATTATAACAATACTTGCAGCAGCATCAACGATTAACACTGTGTATGCATCAATTTCAAAGATAATGCAGGGCATGGGCGAAGAGGGAATGATGCCACGGATATTTGCAAAGACTAATAAAAGAGGAGCTGCGTGGGTTGGACTGGTGGTATTGTTTGCATTTGTGACAGCTATAATTGCATCAGGACTTGGAGCAACACAGGGAGTAAGTTTCCTGTTATTGTCAGGCTCATGTTTCTGGCTGTTAACATATTGCCTTGTTCATATAACAGTTCTTATATTAAGACGCCGCAACCCTGAATATCCAAGAAAAAAGTGGCTTACATTAGGCGGTGTACCGCAGATAATTGGTATTCTTGGAAATGCGTACATGATATGGAATATATCAACGGGGGATACCAGAATTAAGATATTTGAATTGTGTGGAACAATATTTGTTGCACTGGTAGTCTATTCCGTTATCTGGGTATGTGTTGTTATGAAGGCAAGACCATTCCAGCCGGTTCCGGTTGAAGTGATAAATGATTCTTCTGTAAAGTTTGATGAACTTGTCAAGAAGGAAAATGAATCAAGAACACTTACAGGTGTAGAAGGAGAGGTAAATTAAATGTCAGAGAAAAGAGTTAATTATTCATCAGGTGCACCATTGGAGGAGAAAGTTGGATATAGCAGAATGGTTAAGGTTGGTGATCATATTTATGTAGGAGGAACTACTTCAGTACAGCCAGATGGCACAGTATACGGGGATGATGCCTATGAGCAGACTAAGTATGTTCTGGAGAAGCAGGTTAAGTTAATAGAACAGGCTGGCGCAAGTGTACAGGATGTAATAAAGGTTGATGTATTTGCTGTAGATATGAAGATGGGCGCTGATATATCCAGAGCATATTCAGAGATTTTTCATGATATCAGGCCATTGTGTACAGTAGTTGGAACACCGGCGCTTAACAGACCGACACAGTTTGTAGAAATAATGATGGAAGTTGTTATAGGATGTGGAATATAGAACACAGGGAGGGATTAATATGTATCCAGAAGTTGATTTTTTATATCTTAATGAACAGGAAATGATTAAAGCAGGCGTTAAGAATATGTCTAAGTGTATAGATACTATGGAGGAGGTGCTGAAATGCCTTACAAAGGGCGACTTTGTAATGGGAGGGGAGAATCATAATTCACATGGATGTATGGTTACATTTCCTAATGAATCACCTTTTCCTAATATGCCAAAGAATGTAGGTGAAGACAGAAGATTTATGGCTATGCCTGCATATATCGGAGGACCTTTTGATATGGCAGGCATGAAGTGGTATGGTTCTAATACGGCCAATAAGGAGATAGGACTGCCAAGGTCAATTCTTATGGTAATGTTAAATGATAAGACAACAGGTGCACCTGTGTGCCTTATGAGTGGTAATCTTCTTAGTGCATACAGAACAGGTGCAATTCCGGGAGTCGGATTAAGGCATCTTGCACCGGAGGGGGCTGAGATTGGAGCAATATATGGTCCGGGTGTAATGGGAAAGACAAGTCTTGATGCTTTCATGGCTACATGTCCAAAGCTTAATACACTTAAGGTAAAGGGAAGAGGAAAGAAGTCGCTGGATAGTTTTCTTGAATATGTTAAAGCTACATATCCACAGATTACAACATTAACTGTGGTTGATGATATCGAAACACTTGTCAGGGATAGTGATGTTATATCATTTGCTGCAACAGCTGGAACAGATCCATCTAAATATGCATTTGTAAAAGGAGAGTGGATTAAACCGGGAGCTCTTATTGTAGCACCAAGTGCATTTGACATGGAAACAGATTTCCTTAAGGACAGATGTAAAATGGTAGTGGATAATATAAAGCTGTATGAGGCATGGGCAGAGGAATATCCTTATCCTACCTTCGGGTCAATTAATATAATCGGGTCCAAATTTACAGATATGTGCCATGATGGACTTATTACAAAAGATGTTATTACAGATATGGGAGATATACTCTTAGGCAATGTACCGGGGAGAGAAAGTGATGACCAGATTATCGTATATTCAGTTGGAGGTATGCCGGTAGAAGATGTCGCATGGGGTAAAGTGTGCTATGAGAATGCTGTAAAGATGGGACTTGGAACAAAGCTTAACCTTTGGGATAAACCAGATATGTGTTAGAAATTCAGATGAAGAAGACACATTATGCTGTAATAAGGCATAATGTGTTTTTTTGTTATATCAACTTATTCGACATAATTCGACATGATTTTATTGTATTATATTACTGGGACAATCATTTTGTAACATATGATGTGTTATATATGGAACGTAAGATAGAGGTGGATTAATGGAGAATAGGATGAAAAGAGTAATAAGTCTCTTGCTTTTAACCAATGTGTTGGTAATAGTTCTTGTGTCATGCAGCATGCCGTGGAATAAGAAAGAGAGTGAAAGAGAGCGATTTGTTATACAGATAGACCAGGATTACTGGCTTTCGAGTGTCGGAAAGATGTTACAGGAGCATTTTCCCGATATAGAATTTGATTTTGTTATAAGCCAGAGCGGAGCACAGTATCTTAATGATGCAGCAGTTAATGATGATCTGGCGGATATTATAATAGATGGATCTTCGTGGATACAGACATCATATACGGATGATGATTATGATATTAATCTCGTGGATTATTTATATGATTTTGCATGGACGGATATAACGAATATGTTTTATAAAGTATATCTGGACGGATTTACTAATTCAGACGGGTCAGTAAACTGGCTCCCCGGAGCTGCAAGTGTAGAGGGAATACTTGCTAATAAAGATTTGTTTGAACAATATGGAATAGAGATTCCATCAGATTATAAGACATTTGTTGAGGCATGTAACCAATTCCGGGAGCATGGCATAAGAGGATTTGCAACTGACTACAAATATGATTATACTGATTCATATATGCTTCAGGCATGGTCAATACCACTGCTTCAGAGTTCCAGAGGCAGAACGTGGAGGGATCAGGCAATGACAGGCGATGTGGATTATCTGCCAGATGAACTGGGAATAGAACTGTTTACAAGGCTGCGTCAGGTGTTTGATGATACGGATACACAGGCTGATGATATAACGAGAGGATACTCCAGAGTATTTGATGATTTTGTTACAGGAAAAGTGGCAATGATAAGACAGAGTACTAATATAGCAGAGTATCAGCAGGAGGGAATGGACAATCTTATTCTTCTGCCATACTTTGGAGAAACGGAAAATGATAACTGGTATTTTAGTACACCGGGTTATTCGGTTGCAATGAATGGAAAGCTCAAAGGAAGCGGGCAAAGAGAAGAAACCGCACTTGATATTGTAAGGTATCTGTTCAGCAGTGAAGTTATGAACTCTATGGCAGAGAGAATACAGTCATTTGTTGTGTATAATAAGGATGTAAATGTAGATGTACAGGATATATTTGCCAATGTTATTCCGTATATAGAGAGCAACAGGATGTATACATATATAAGAAACGACAATGTGTGCAGGGCAAGCTATGCAGCAGTACAGAGTTTGCTTTCCAAGGATACAGATGCGATTGAAGCCTGCAGAATATTTAATGATAATTACAAATGTGTCAGAGAGACAGCTCATGTAATAACTACATTTGACAAAGGGTATCAATGGCAGGTAAAGGATACGGGGAGTGAGGCATTTTCTGTGAGGGTTAATACATTAAGAAAAATATGTGGCACACAACTTCTTATAGCACCTGCTGCCATGAATGCTGGAGATATCTATGAAGGAAATTATACGGCGGCACAGCTTCAGGCACTTCTTATGGGAGGCGGAGTGAGATTCTATACAAAGAATGCTTCCGGAAAAGAGATAAAGGCGGTTGTCAGGTGTCTGGTAGAAGGATGCGGAAGGGATGATGATCCTATTTCATGGGATACACTTCCTGCATCAAGCGGCTTTGTTATGAAGATATCAGAAGATGAAAATGGGAATATGTATCTTGAAGACATTCTCGTGGATGGAATGTCGATAGATGACGAAGAAAAATATTCTTTCTGCTATGTTGACGTTTATGGTCATACTTTGTTGGAAAGTGCATATAATTATGATGTGTCAGAACATGGCGGAGTCCACATGTATAAGATGGAAACAGATATACATGAGGGAGAAGAATATGATGGATATGTGGCTCATGAAAAGAAAGTATCTGAACAATGGGTACAGTATTTTATGGATGGTAATAAGCTTGTGCCCCCACAAGAATACATAATTAAAGAGTGACTATCCAGGAGGAAGGAAGAAGTCAGTTGAAAAAGAATGAATCAAAAAAGTATTTTTTTGCAGCAGTGGGAGTGGCTGTAATTGTTTTTATATGTGTAGGGATAATCATGCTGAACTATTCAATGGAGGTTAAGGATGAATTATACAACACAAGTTCAAATAATCTGAATCAGGTATACACACAGGTGTGTGAGAAATTCATGCAGATAACTAACCAGCAGTGGAAGCTGCTGGGAATGACGGGCGATTTTATAGAGGAAGCAGATGGTAATATTGATGACATAAGGCAGTTTCTGGATGAATGGAAAGACCAGTGGCATTATACAGAGTTTTATTTTATAGATGATGATTGTAACTATATGTCATCTACAGGAAATATAGGATATCTTGAGCTTGGAAGTGAATGGCGCAGTCTTGTGCTTGACCGGGAAAACATTGTAGTTGATGGATCTCTTCCAGGAAGTGATGAGGTAATGTTTTTTGCTATTCCGGTTGAGCCAGCAGATATAGGTGGATTTACTTACAATTCTATAGCGGTTTCTTATGATACAGATTCTGTTAACAGGGAACTTGGGGTAAAAGCATTTGCACATAATACAAGTAGTTATATTGTGTACAATAATGGAGATATTGTGCTGAAGTCAGATGGGAGTGCAGATATAGGCGGTAATATATTTTACCACTTGAGAAATGCGTCTATTCCGGGGAAATCATTAGAAGGATTCATGAAAAGCGTGAAAGCAGGAGAGTCTGGGAATATGTATTTCCAGCTGGATGATGAGGGATATTATCTTGTATATGTTCCTGTCGGATTCAAGGACTGGGGACTGATATCAATGGTTCCTGTGGATGTAGCCAATGTAGGATTAGTTTCTATACAGCAGAGAACTGTGCTTATGACTGTACATATTGGTGCATTGCTTCTTATAGTTGCAACAGTAGTCCTTTATACATATTACAAGAGATATGCAAGTGTCAAGAACCATGAAATTGCACGTCGTGACATGTTATTTTCTATTATGGGAAAGAATCTTGATGATGTGTATATTATGCTTTCATGGGGAGACTGGGAGAAATTATATGTAAGTACTAATGTTGAGAGAGTTCTTGGAATAAAGAATGATGATACAGCTAATCTTGCAGTGGATTTCAGATATCTTGAGAAGAAGGGCGAAGTGCCGGAATGGAATAATATAACGAATTTGAAGAAAGGAGAATCAGCGGTTAACGAATATTGGATAAAACCAGCCGGGGCATGTGAATACAGATTATTTAAACAGGGAAGTTACCACATGGATAAGGATGGGGATGATGTTCTTGTTATAATTCTTTCTGACATAACTTATGAGCAGCAGATTAGAGGACACATAGAAGATGCACTTCATACAGCAGAGGCTGCTAATCTTGCAAAAAGCCAGTTTTTATCTAATATGAGTCATGATATAAGAACTCCAATGAATGCAATTGTAGGCTTTTCACAGCTCCTTTTACGGAATGAAAAGAAACCTGAAAAGGTAAAAAAATATGCCCAGAACATAGTAGTATCAAGCCATCATCTGCTTAGTCTTATTAATGATGTTCTTGATATGAGCAAGATTGAATCTGGAAAGACAACACTTAATATCAGTGATGTTGATATTGCTGACATTGTTCTGGAAATAGATAATATTATAAGACCCCAGGCATCACAGAAGAATCAGACATTTACAGTCTGTTCAGAGAATGTTAAACACGAATGTATTAAGGCAGACAAGTTAAGGCTTAACCAGATATTGCTCAATATCCTGTCTAATGCCGTAAAATATACACAGTATGGTGGAAGAATTATATTTGACATTAATGAAATCAGTACAATTGGCAGGCAGTTTGCTCAATACAGTTTTACGATAACGGATAATGGTATTGGAATGAGTAAAGAATATATTAATGATATATTCAAGCCGTTTTCACGGGAAGAAAATGGATACACAGAAAATATTCAGGGAACGGGTCTTGGAATGGCAATAACCAAAAACCTTATTGATCTGATGGGCGGAACAATAAGAATTGATAGTGAACCAGGAAAAGGTAGCGTATTTGAAGTTACCATGGAATTCGTTATATCAGAAAAGAATAAAGATATGTGTAATGCCATTGCCGGTTATTTTGACAGGGAAGATGTGGATAAAGCAGGGACCGACAGAGTTTTTGAGGGCAAACATTTTCTTCTGGCAGAGGATAATATTATCAATATAGAAATGATGTGTGAATTTTTTGAATCGGAAGGAGCAGAATGCAGCTGCGTAAGAGATGGAAAATCTGTTGTTGCAGCATTTAACAATTCATCTGAAGGCCAGTATGATATGATCTTTATGGATGTCCAGATGCCAGAGCTTGATGGCTGCGAGGCAGCAAGAACGATAAGGGACATGGAACGTCCGGATGCAAAGACTATTCCGATAATTGCAATGACAGCAAATGCTTTTTCTAATGATGTAAAAGCTGTTTTAAACAGTGGAATGAATGCACATCTTATTAAGCCTATAGATCCAGAACAGGTTAAGGATGTAGTCAGAGATTTTACATAGATTTTACATAATCAACATAATACATTTTACAAAGCTCATTTAGAATACACATGATGTGTGAAAAGTCGTTTTAAAAAGGAGCTTATGTAAAATGGATATTTTTGGTGTGTTAACAATGGTGGGTGGTCTTGCATTATTCCTGTATGGAATGAATGTTATGGGAGATTCGCTTGCAAAACTGTCTGGCGGTAAGTTAGAACAGATACTCGAAAAGCTGACGTCAAAGAAGATTATGGCAGTACTTCTTGGTCTGGCTGTAACAGCAGTTATACAGTCATCTTCGGCGACAACAGTTATGGTTGTTGGTTTCGTTAACTCAGGTATAATGCAGCTTTCACAGGCAGTTGGAATTATTATGGGAGCTAATATTGGAACAACTGTTACGTCGTGGATGTTATCACTTACAGGCATTAATGGTGCAGGCTGGATTCAGCTTCTTAAGCCATCATCATTTTCGCCGGTGCTTGCAGTTATTGGCATTATTATGACAATGACATGCAAGGATAATTCCAAGAAAAAGGATATTGGAAATATTCTTCTTGGATTTGCAATTCTTATGTTTGGAATGGAAACTATGAGCAGCTCAGTAGCACCACTTGCTGATAATGAAAAGTTTACAGGCATGCTTACATTATTCTCTAATCCGATATTTGGACTACTTGCAGGTACTGTACTTACAGCGGTTATACAGTCATCATCAGCATCGGTTGGTATATTGCAGGCTTTATGTATTACAGGAGCGGTTAATTATGCAACTGCAATTCCAATTATTATGGGTCAGAATATAGGAACATGTGTTACAGCACTTATATCTTCTATTGGAGCTAAGAAGAATGCCAAGAGAGCATCTATGATACATCTTTATTTTAATATGATCGGAACAATTATATTTATGGTTATATTCTATACGCTGAATATGTTTATAGGATTTGATTTCCTTTCTAAGCCTGCAGGAGCAGCGGGAATAGCTGTAATTCACAGTCTGTTTAATATAGGATGTGTAATAGTACTGTTTCCATTTTCTAATATGCTTGTCAATCTTGCTACTCTGTCGATTCCGGAAGGAAAGTATGAGGAGACAACACAGACAGGAATTGAAGCGGATCTGGCTGCACTTGATGAAAGATTCCTGGATACGCCTTCAGTTGCAATGGAATTATGCAGGAATACAGCAGTTAAGATGGCAAAGTTATCACAGAGGGCACTGGATGCATCACTTGATATGATAAGCAATTATTCGGATGCTGCATATGATGAGGTTGCAGCTATGGAAGAGGATGTTGACCTGTATGAGGATAAGCTTGGTACATATCTTGTCAAGGTAGGTAACTGTGACTTATCAAGACATGATAACCATACATTTTCTATATTGCTTCACTGCATGAGTGATTTTGAGAGAATATCAGATCATGCTATTAATATTGCCAAGTCTGCAAGACAGATGAATAAGAAAGAAGCTTCTTTTTCACAAAATGCGCGGAAAGAGCTTGAAACATTTGCAAAAGCGGTACATGATATAGTTGATAATACTGTTAATGTTTTTGAAAATCAGGATATAGAAGCTGCTAAACATATTGAGCCTCTGGAACAGGTTATTGATGGACTTAATCTGGAGATAAAGCAGCGTCATATCAGCAGGTTAAGAAAAGGCAAATGTACAATAGAGACGGGATTGGTGCTTGAGGATATAATGACTAATTTTGAAAGAGTATCGGATCATTGCTCTAACATAGCAGTATGCATGATAGAAGTAAGAGATAATGGATTTGAAACACATGGATATCTGGAGCATCTTACTAATGAAGATAATCCGGAATTCGCAAAAGAATGCAGAGAGTTCTATAAGCAGTATCAGCTTCCGGAATTAAAATCTGCCAATTAAGAACAGGAGATGAGAATATGGCTCTTATATATATTGTTGAGGATGATGAAAGCATAAGAGAGATAGAGACAATAGCACTTAAGAATAGTGGACATATGGTAGGCGCATTTGGAAGCTCCAGAGAGTTTTTCAAGAAACTTGATGAAATTCTGCCAGACCTTGTATTACTTGATATTATGCTTCCTGATGAGAGTGGATATGACATTATTAAGAAGTTAAGGTCACATGCAGCAACAAAAAGACTTCCGGTTATAATGGTAACAGCCAAGTCAACTGAACTGGATATGATCAAAGGTCTGGATGATGGTGCTGATGATTATATAAAGAAGCCTTTTTCAGTAATGGAGCTTATTACAAGAGTTAAGGCTTTATTAAGAAGAACAGAAGCTGACGAAGCAAAGACACTTGAAGTTGGGGAAATTGAGCTTAATCATGAAAGGCATACAGTCACAGTATCAGGAAAACCGGTAGAACTTACGTTTAAGGAATATGAGCTTCTGAGATATCTTATGGCTAATAAGAATATAGTGCTTTCGAGGGAGTCAATTGTTCTTAAGGTATGGGGCACAGAATTTGAAGGCGAGTCAAGAACTGTTGATATGCATATAAAAACATTGCGACAGAAGCTTATGGATTCAGGAAGCAGAATCCGTACTGTAAGAAATGTTGGTTATGTTATTGAATAATTCAGGTGGGAATATGTTATGAAGCAGAAGATTAATTTAAGGCTTATAGTAACGGCGGTTGTTGCTGTACTTGCCACGGCTGTTGGCATTACACTCATATATTATGGATTGTTTAAGAAACAGGTACAGAGTGGATTGCGTACTAATGCAGAAGTGCTTATGGATACAGGTGTATTTGACAAGGAGTCCGACAATGTTGATGTATCACTTTCGATTGAGAATTTAAGAGTAACATGGATTGATTCGGATGGAACAGTGCTTTTTGATAACGATAATGATGTGGCAGGTATGCCAAATCATCTTGACAGACCAGAGGTTCAGGCAGCAATTGAAGATGGACATGGACAGTGTGTAAGACGTTCAGATACAATGAATATGAATACTTTCTATTATGCACTAAGGCAGAAGGATGGAACTATAATAAGAGTGGCATGTGATGCAAGCAATATTCTTAGTGTATTTGGTAATGTGTTCCCGGCAGTTGCAGGAATCCTTGTTGCTATAATAGCAGCATGTGTTGTTATATCACATCTGCTTACCAAGACACTTATTGAACCAATTGAAAGAATGGCAAGAAATATAGAAGATGTCCAGGACAAGCCTGTGTATAAGGAAATTGCTCCATTTGCAGAGAAGATAAGGGCACAGCATGAGAATATACTTGCTGCAGCAAGGAGCAGACAGGATTTTACTGCTAATGTATCACATGAGTTAAAGACACCGCTTACAGCTATTTCTGGATATGCTGAGCTTATAGAGAATGAAATGGTAAACCATGATCAGGAAATTCATTTTGCGCATGAAATCAAGAAAAATTCTGAGAGGCTTTTATCACTTATCAATGATATTATAAGGCTGTCGGAGCTGGATCATAAGGAGATGCCAAGACAGTATGAGAATTTTGATCTGTATGAACTGGTAAAAGAATGTTCAGAGTCGCTGCAAGTAAGCGCACAGAAGCAGGGAATAGATTTTTCATACAGAGGATTGTCATGTACGATACGCGGCAATAAGGATATGATAAGAGAACTTATTGATAATCTGGTGCAGAATGCAATAAGATATAATAAAGCAGGCGGACATGTAGAAATGTTTGCAGGAATAGTAGATGGAAAGCCACAGCTCAAGGTAAGTGACGATGGAATAGGAATTCCAAAGGATCAGCAGGACAGAGTTTTTGAAAGATTTTACAGAGTTGATAAGAGCCGTTCTAAAGAAACAGGAGGAACGGGTCTT
This sequence comes from uncultured Eubacterium sp., assembly GCA_945910225.1. GTDB lineage: Bacteria > Bacillota > Clostridia > Lachnospirales > Lachnospiraceae > Lachnospira. Next base: position 11,757 of record CAMDYG010000030.1, read on the forward strand.
GGACTGGCAATTGTAAAGCATATTGTTGAATTGCATGATGCCAGAATATATTTAGAAAGTGAACCCGGAAAAGGCACAGATATCTGGGTTGAATTCTGACAGACAGGATGACGTTCTGGCAAAAAAGCCAGTGTCATCCTTATTTTTTCTTTTACAAGTTGGCGGATTTGTTATATTATTAAAGAAAAATACATTAATCAATCAATGAAGGATATAATTATTGTAATATCTGAATATAATGTATTTATGAGGATTATATGAAAAGAAAGAAAGTAAGATTAAAACCGGTTCCTGTTGCGATAACAGGTATTATAGTGATTGGCATTGTGTGTCTTATTATTGCACTGACACATAATGACGGCAATAAATCAAAAGAAAATACGAAAGCAGATGTAAGTATTAACAGAACTAACCTGAAGCAGGACATGTCTCAGGAGGAATCATCAAAAGAAGAGACGATTGTTGACATTTTGTTTGAAAATACTGCAATACCTGTTGGTACAAGTCTTAAGGTAACAGCGTTAGTAACTCCGGATGATACTGATAAAGCACTTGTGTGGACAAGCAGTGATGAGAATATCTTTACTGTTGATAAGGAAGGCATAATTGTTATAAAAGGAGTAGGCACAGCTACACTTACGGCTACTGTGGGAAGTGTTTCTGATGCAGTTGTTATAGAAGGAATCCAGAGTGTTTCTTCAGGTTCAGAAAATGGATTTGTTGTATATACTGGACAGGCAGGAGCGGTAAGCAGCAACACAGCTTCGTCTGCCAAGTGGGCAGGTAATAATGCTGGTAATGCAAGTGGTTCATCTGACCAGGGAAATGGCAATGATGACATTGGTGGACAATCGGAAGGAATCCAGAGTAATGCAGATGATGGAGCATGGCAGCCACAGGACAGCACAGATGGAACCTCAGGCGGAGATTCAGGACAGAATAATGGCTCTGATGGTGGAGGCAGGACTTCGACAGATATAGGAGAAGCACTTACCAATAATGGATTTGAACAGACTGTTTCTAATGTGTATGTCTGTCAGGAGAATGGAACTTATAATGGTGAAATAATAACCCAGAGTAATGTCACAATTATTTATATAAAACAGAGAAGTGCTACATTTGACAGCAGGATAAGAAGTGTTATTGATTCTATTCTTCCTGGTGCTTCATCACAGGTATGGAGCAATTATTTATCGGCTTCAACTGACAGAACCTTTACGATTGATGGCAGGGTTGTAAGGATTGTTGTGGCAACTGGAGGAGGACACTCTCAAATAGTAATATACAATTAAGATAAAATATGTTATATTTAACCATATGCAGTTGAATAACTGAGAATTGACGAGGTGAATGAATTGCTTAATGAGAATAAGATCAAAATGATGACTAAGATGGCAATATACGAGAAGAATGAAGGAAAAAGCATGTTAAAGACTGCTAAGTACTTTAAGGGTGATTACATAGCTTTTGGTATATTAAAGACTGTTATTGCCACAACATTTGCTGGTATAATACTTCTGGCAATGTATTTTTTGTGTAATGCAGAAGGCATGATTAAAGAAATTAATAATCTTGATTATGTGGGAATGGCAAGGAAGATAGGACTGTATTATGTCCTTATGCTTATTGTTTTTAGCATTATAGCTGGATTTGTGTATTATTTCAGATATGAGGGAACGAGAAAAGGACTTAAGCGTTATTTCTCAAGACTTAATAAGCTTGAAAGATTTTACACAGGACAGAAGAAGAAATAATTAATTGGAGGCAGCAATGGCATTTTTATTAGATTTCAAGGAAAATTTCAAAAAGTTTTACAACAGATATAATACATACATCGTACCAGCAGCAAAGTTTGTTGTTGCATTGATATCATTTATAATGATTAATGCAAGTATTGGCTATATGGACAAGTTAAAGAATCCTGTATTTGCAATACTTTTATCAGTTGTATGTGCATTTTTGCCAAGTGGATTTACACTGGTGATTTTATCAGTATTTATGTTGTTACACCTGTATGCAATATCAGCAGAATTTGCATTACTTGCACTTTGTGTAGTGTTACTTATGTATCTTTTATATTTTAGATTTACTCCAAAGTCAGCATATATTCTGATCATTACAGCTATGCTGTGCTGGATAAAGATACCATTTGTTATACCGGTTGCAATTGGACTTTGTTCATCAGTTCTTGCAGTTATACCTGTAAGCTTTGGTGTTATTATTTATTATATTATAAGAACTGCAAGTGACTATGAAGCAGCTATATCTAACCAGTCACTTACTGAAAGCATGCAGCAGATAAGTTATCTTGTTGAGAGTCTTCTTAAAAACAGACAGATGCTTGTAATGGTAATTGCGGCAGTGGTTACAATTGTTGTTGTTTATATAATCAGAAGACAGAAGATTGATCATTCATGGAGAATTGCTATAGTTGCAGGAAGTATAGTTGAATTTCTTGTGTTAATTGTAGGACAGATTGCATTTAAGTCAGATTTCAGCATTGTTCTTATGATTATTGGTGTAGTGCTTGGTGCATTAGTATCATATATATGCAATGTTATTTTCTTTCCTCTTGATTATAAGCGTACAGAATATGTACAGTATGAGGATGATGAATATTATTATTATGTTAAGGCAGTGCCAAAGCTTAATGTTGCATCAGAGGATGTTCGTGTTAAACATATCAATGCCAAGAAAACTAAAAAGACATCAGATATCAGGGATGTAAGAAGACAGGATTCAAGACATGGTTCACAGGCTGCATCAGTTGAAGAAGAGGACGATATACTTTATTACGATAATGATGATAAATAATTAGACCAGATGGATATACAGAATAATAATTTGGAGGCGTAAATCTAATGAATAATTTCATACAGGATTATCTTGTAAAATTATATATTCCACGTATTACGTGGACAGATGTTATTGAGATAGTTATTATCGCCGTTGTTCTGTATAATGTTATGGTATGGATTAAGAATACTAAGGCGTGGGCATTGTTAAAGGGAATAATTGTTGTGATTATATTTGCAATGATCGCATATATTCTTAATCTTAAAACTATCCTGTGGATTGCAGGTAAGACAATTAGTGTGGGAATTATAGCACTTGTTATTATTTTCCAGCCAGAATTAAGAAGGGCATTGGAACAGCTTGGAAGAAAGAAGATTATATTCGGGTTGTTCAATTTCGGAGATAATAAGGATAAAGGTGAACGATTCAGCAGCAAGACTGCCGAAGAGATTGTGAAGGCATGTTATGATATGGGGGCAGCTTATACAGGTGCACTTATCGTTATAGAGCAGGATATGATGCTTGAGGAATATGCCAAGACAGGTATTGCAGTTGATGGAATGGTAACAAGCCAGTTACTGATTAATATATTTGAACATAACACACCTCTTCATGATGGTGCTGTTATTATAAGAGGCGACAGAGTTGTGGCGGCTACATGTTATCTGCCATTATCTGATAATGGTAATCTGAATAAAGCTTTGGGAACAAGACACAGAGCGGGAGTAGGTATCAGCGAGGTTACAGACAGCATGACTATTATTGTTTCAGAAGAGACAGGTAAGGTATCAGTTGCTGTAGGAGGAGAACTCATTCATGATATTGATGCAGATTCTCTTAGAAATAAGCTTGAATATCTGCGTAGAAGAACCATAGATGTGAAGTCATTCAAGATATGGAGGGGCAGATTGAAGCATGAAGGAAAAGATATTTAAGAATCTTAGTCTGAAGATACTTTCTGCCGTATTTGCGGTTGTTTTATGGACGGTAATTGTCAATGTGTATGATCCTACAACAAGCTATACATTTAGTAATGTTTCGGTACAGTTAATTAATACTGACAGTCTTACTGATAAGAATTATAGCTATGAGGTTGTGGAAGGCGGAAAGATTTCTGTATATGTAAGCGGACCAAAGAGTATTGTTACTAATATTAAAGCAAGTGATATTGTTGCAACTGCAGATTTAAGCAAAATCAGTGCTTTTGCTGATTATGTTGATATTCATGTTTCTGTGGTGAAAGATGGACAGGTGTTAAGTAATGTTGAGGCAACACCTAAGACATCGGCAGTAAAGCTTAGCATAGAGAACAGGGAAACCAAGACGCTGGATGTAACATCTGAGGTGACAGGAACACCAGCTAATGGATATGCAGTTGTTAAGGAAGTACTTAATCCTGTTTCTATTAAACTTACAGGACCATCTTCAATTATAGATTCTGTAAGTAAGGTGGGAATTCAATATGATGTTACTGGTGCAACAGCTGATATAACGGGTACCGCAGATATACATTTGTATAATGATGATGGAGAAGAGATTACAGATCCATCGATAGAACTTACACAGAGTAATGTAGGATATACAGTACAGATTGTAAGAATCAAGACAGTAAGTATAGAGGCAGGAAGTTCTGGTACACCGAAGGAAGGATATGCGGTTGCCGGGATTGAGCTTAATCAGAATCATGTCAATATATATGGTCCGGAGGATAAGCTGAATGCAATAGATACAATTGTAATTCCGGCAGAGAATATTAATGTTGATGATCTGAATTCAGATAAGACGTTTAAGTTTTCATTAGATAATTATATAGATAAGGAACTTGCAATATTTGGAAATTCGAGGGTTGAGGTTACTGTAAAGATTAAGTCCGTGGCGGCAAGAAGCCTGACACTTAATACATCTGATATCAGAATAACAGGACTTGAATCTGGAATGAGTTATAGCTTTGAAAATCCAACATTTGATATAGAAGTTGGAGGAGTACAGGAGACATTGGATTCTCTGGATGTTTCACAGATAAGTATGTCGGCAGATATGTCAACGTATACAACAGAGGGAACTAAAGATATAACAGTGTCAGTAAAGCTGCCGGATGGTATAACACTAGGAAAGCCAGCCAGTGTGCGTATAGTACTTAAGAATAATAACAATGAAACGACAGCAGAAAACAGCGAGTCTACAAGTGAATCAACGACAGCATCTGCATCTACTAATACAACGTGAGGTGATTCAAATGGTAAGTGAGAAAATTATGGTTGGAAGCGAATTAGGAATTCATCTTAGACCGGCAGGAGCTATGTGTGATACGGCTGTAAAGTATAAGTCACATATTACTTTTACATATAAAGAAAAGGAAGCCAATGCAAAAAGTGTTATATCGATTCTGGCTGCCGGAGTAGGGTGCGGAGATGAGATAACACTTATAGCTGACGGACCAGATGAGGAAGAGGCATTGAAAGCAGTTTCTGAAAGCTTCAGAGAAGCTTTACAGGACTAATATAAAAGAAAAGAGGTAAGGAAATATGGGCTATATGGAAACTTACAAAGCGTGGTGTGATAATGAATATTTTGATGAAGACACACGTAACGAGCTCAAGTCAATTGCAGGAGATGAAAAAGAAATTGAAGACAGATTCTATAAGGATCTTGAGTTCGGAACAGGAGGCCTCAGAGGAGTTATTGGCAATGGTACTAACAGAATGAATGTATACATTGTAAGAAAAGCAACTCAGGGTCTGGCTAATTTCATTATCAAAGAAGGAACACAGGATAAGGGTGTTGCAATTTCACATGATAACAGAAGAATGTCAAGAGAGTTTGCAGAAGAAGCTGCTCTTTGTCTTGCAGCTAATGGTATTAAGGTATACATATTCCCTTCTTTAAGACCAACTCCAGAGCTTTCATTTGCAGTAAGACAGCTTCACTGTACAGCAGGTATTATGGTTACAGCAAGCCACAATCCACCTGAATATAATGGATACAAGGTATACTGGGATGACGGATGCCAGATAACAGCACCTAAGGATACACAGATTATTAATGAAGTTAAAGCTGTTACAGACTTTAATGATGTTAAGACAATTGATGAGGAAGAGGCAAGAGTAAGAGGTCTTTATAATATTATCGGATATGATATGGATGATGCATTTATTGCAGCATTAAAGAAGCAGAGTCTTAATGGAGATGTTATTAAGCAGGTTGCTGATGATATTAAGATTGTATACTCTCCATTCAATGGTACAGGTAATGTTCCTGTAAGAAGAATATTAAGAGAATTAGGATTTAAGAATGTATATGTTGTGCCAGAACAGGAGAAACCAGATCCTGACTTTACAACACTTGAATATCCTAATCCAGAAGATCCTAAGGCATTCACATATGCATTAAGACTTGCAAAGGAAGTTGATGCAGATATTATTCTTGCAACTGATCCTGATGCAGACAGATTAGGTGTGTATTCTAAGGATACTAAATCAGGAGAATACAAGTCATTTACAGGTAATATGTCTGGTATGCTTATTGCAGAATATCTTCTTTCACAGAGAAAGGAGAAGGGACTTCTTCATGAGAATGGTGCATTTGTAAAGACTATCGTATCTACTAATTTAGCTGACCTTATTGCTAAGGAATATAACTTAAAGCTTATTGAAGTTCTTACAGGATTTAAGTATATTGGTGAGCAGATTAAGTTCTTTGAACAGAATCATTCATATGAATATGAATTTGGATTTGAGGAGAGCTACGGATGCTTAGTTGGAACTCATGCAAGGGATAAGGATGCTATTGTAGCTGTTATGGCATTATGCGAGGCAGCAGCTTATTATAAGTCTAAAGGCATTACTTTATGGGATCAGATGATTAATATATTTGATAAGTATGGTTACTTCAAAGAAGGACAGAAGGCTGTTACTATGAAGGGTGCAGAAGGCGCTGTCCAGATTGCCAAGATGATGGATGATTTAAGGAGCAATCCACCTAAGAAGTTCGGTTCATGGGATGTTGTAGAGTTCAGGGATTACAAGAAAAACGAGTGTACAGTTATTGCTACAGGAGAAAAGAAGCCAACAGGTCTTCCAGAATCTAACGTTCTTTACTTTGAACTTAATGATCATGCATGGTGCTGTGCAAGACCATCAGGAACAGAACCTAAGATTAAATTCTATATGGGTGTTAAGGGAACAGGTCTTGAGGACGCTGACAAGAAGCTTGAAGAACTTACTAAAGCCGTATCAGAGGCTGTAGGTCTTTAATCTGTTCAGAATTAATTAACAACAAAAACACAATATGAACACATTTCGTTGTTATATTACAAGTATTGACAGTGAGATGTGTTCATTTGTTTTATTAGTCTCGTTGTCATAATTAATGGAAAAGGAGTGTGTTATATATGTATAACGAAGACGAGAATAATTCACAATACCGTTTTAGTGGAAGTGAAATCCCATATAACAGCAATGATAATAATGGAGCATTTGCCAATAGCCAGCCAGGGCAGGAATATTATCAGCAGTCACAGACATTTCCACAGAATGATAATTCAAATTCAGGAAAGAAACATAAGGAAAAGAAGCCTCATAAAAAGGGTATGGCAAGAAAAGTATTAAGTGTAGTACTTGCAGCAGTTCTTTTTGGCGTTGTATCAGGTTCAGTTATGTTTGGCATTAATTATGCTGGAGGCAAATATGTTTCTAATAACAAATCAGATGCAAGAGATGTTGATATAGCAACAGTAAGCAATAATATATCAACTGTTTCTAAGACAGATTCAGGAATCACAGAGGATACTAACCTTTCAGCATCATCACAGATGGATATTGAAGCTGTAGCAACAGCTGCACTTCCAGCAATGGTTGAACTTAATGGTACTACTAAAGTAACAAGTTCTAATTATTTTGGATATGGACAGAGCTATGAAGCTACATCAAGTGGAACAGGAATTATAGTAGGGAAAAGTGACACAGAGCTTCTTATTGTAACTAATGCCCATGTTGTAGATAATATAGATAATCTTAAGTGTGTATTTGCAGATGGAACAAGTGCAAGCTGTTCTGTAAAGGGTTCTAAGTCAGATCATGATATTGCTGTCGCAGCAGTTTCTTTGTCAGATATATCATCTAATACAGCATCATCTATAGCAATAGCAGAACTTGAGGATTCATCTGATATTAATGTTGGACAGCAGGTAGTTGCAATTGGTAATGCATTAGGAGAAGGACAATCAGTTACAACTGGTATTATAAGTGCCAAGGATCGTTCAATTACTGTTAATAATGTCACATTTACAGGATTACTTATGACAGATGCAGCAATTAATTCAGGTAATAGTGGTGGAGCATTACTTAACGCAGAAGGAAAGGTTATTGCTATTAACTTTGCCAAGACGAGCAGTGATGGCGTAGAAGGAATGGCATATTCTATACCAGTTTCTAATGTAAAAGATATTATTGATTCATTAATGACTAAGCAGACAAGAAACAAGGTATCATCAGATAAAGCTGCATATCTTGGAATTGCTGCAGTGGATATAACAAGTAATTATGCATCATACTATGGATATCCAGTAGGTATTCTTATAAGAACAGTTGCTGATAATTCAGCTGCTGACAAGGCTGGTCTTGAAACATACGATATAATTGTTGGATTCGATGATCAGACTGTTACTACTATGTCAGGACTTACTAATATGCTTCAGTATTATGAAGCAGGTGAAAAGGTAACGATTGATTATTATCATATGGAAGGAAGCGAATATGTTCTTAAAAGTGTGGAGGTAACTTTAGGTTCTAAGAGTGCTTCGTAAGCTTTAAGAATTAGCAACAGGTAATTGTTTTATGGATAATACCAATGAGAATATCAATGGTGATAACACCAGTGATAAAAAAGATGAGTACGAAAAAGTGTGTTTTGTCTGCAGAAGACCAGAATCAAGAGCAGGCAAGATGATTGTAATGCCAAATGATATATATATATGTCAGGATTGCATGCAGAGAACTTTTGACTCAATTAACAGTAGTGGAATTAATTATGAAGATATGATGAGGATGTCAAACATGCCTACAATGGGCATGTTTGGCAATTTTGGCGCAATGGACCAGGTTCCGGAAAAGAATAAGATCAAGAAAAGAAAAGAAGATAAGAAGGAAATGCCTGCTCTTGATGTGAAGAATATTCCAACACCTCATGAAATAAAAAGAAAGCTGGATGAGTATGTAATTGGACAGGAATATGCCAAGAAGGTTATGTCAGTTGCTGTATACAATCATTATAAGAGAGTTGCAGCAGATCCTTCTGTTATGGATGGTGTTGAGATTGAAAAGTCTAACATGCTCATGATAGGACCAACAGGAAGTGGTAAAACATACCTTGTTAAAACGCTTGCAAGAATTCTGCAAGTTCCACTTGCAATAACAGATGCAACAACTCTTACAGAGGCTGGATATATAGGCGATGACATTGAGTCAGTTGTTTCTAAATTACTGCTTGCTGCAGATAATGATGTTGAAAAAGCTGAGCATGGAATAATATTTATTGATGAGATAGATAAGATTGCCAAGAAAAAGGAAACCAGAAGCAGAGATGTAAGCGGAGAATCTGTACAGCAGGGAATGCTTAAACTTCTCGAAGGAAGTGAGATAGAGGTTCCGGTTGGTGCAACAAGTAAGAACGCCATGGTTCCGCAGGTTACAGTTAATACAAAGAATATCCTTTTTATCTGTGGTGGTGCATTTCCTGATTTGGAAGATATTATTAAAACAAGACTTAATAAATCATCTTCTATGGGATTTAATGCTGATCTTAAGGATAAATATGATGATGAAAAGAATATAATGTCATATGTAACGCTTGATGACCTGCGAGAATATGGAATGATACCAGAATTTCTTGGAAGACTTCCAATTGTTTATTCATTGGACAGACTTGATGAAGATATGATGGTGTCTATTCTTAAAGAACCTAAGAATGCAATTATTAAGCAGTATCAGAAACTGCTTGAATTAGATGAGGTAAAGCTCGAATTCACAGATGAGGCGTTAAGATGTATTGCAGGAAAGGCTCTTGAAAAGGATACAGGTGCAAGGGCACTGCGTTCAATAATAGAAGATTTTATGCTCGATATTATGTATGAGATTCCAAAGGACAGTAATATTGGAACTGTAACAATAACTAAGGATGTGGTTGAGAAGAAAGGCGCACCAGTTATAACGATGAGAGTATAATTTTTTATAATATAGTGAAGATTGTCTGAATAGATATAGCATGTATTATTCTATTTGGAGGATTAATATTATATGGCTTGTGATTATGATATTACAGCAGAGAATATATATGATTATATAATTGAGGATACCCCAGGAGCACAGGAGGAGTTAGTCAGGATTCCCGGAATATGTTCACAGCGTGTTAATGATCAATGGATTGTGGCACATGGAGAACTGCTGGATAACAGACAGCTTAACATCAGCTCGCTGGGGTATTTTACTATTCCGAAGCTATATGGATTAATGGAAGATACAGCAGATATGAGTGCATTAGATGAGATAGGGGCATTAAGAATATTGAATCAGGAAAATCTGAATGCAGATGGGAGTGGAGTGCTGATAGGATTCATGGATACGGGAATAGATTATTTGCTGGATAATTTTAAGAGTATTGATGGAAAAACGAGGATACAGGCAATATGGGATCAGAGCGCCAAGGCAGATAACAGTTCATATGGGAATTTTGGACGGGTATATATGTCGGATGAAATTAATCAGGCAATCATGGCATCTGCTTCTGGAAATGATCCATATTCAATAGTGCCAGAAAGAGATGACAATGGTCATGGGACAATGATGGCATCAATAGCCGCTTCATCATATACAGGAGGATTTGCCGGGGTTGCACCAGAAAGTGAACTTTTAATAGTAAAGTTAAAAGAAACTAAAACGTATTTAAGAGATTTCTTTCTGATAAGAGATGATGTCCCGGCATATGAAGAGAGCGATATTATGCTGGCAGTAAAATTTCTTGTGGATTATGCAACACGACTGGACAGACCGCTGATAATAATATTTGGACTGGGGTCTGCCAGTGGTGCGAGGACAGGAGCTTCACCCCTGGCAGAGGTATTAGAAAGTATTACTAAAAGACCAGATATATCGGTTGTAACCTGTATGGGAAATGAGGCTAATAATAAAGGACATTACAAGGGAACAGTAACATCAGCATTGGATCCGGATATTATAGAAATCAATGTGGGGAGCAGGGGAAAAGGATTTGCAATGGAAATATGGGCAGAAAGTCTGGACATATTATCCGTATCAATAGAGTCGCCATCCGGAGAATATGTACCAAGGATACCAGCCAGAATGGGCTCAAGCATGGAATATACATTTCTATATGAAAGAAGCACAATAACTGTTGATTACCAGATAACTGAAAATGTAGCTGGTATGGAGGTTATATTAATACGTTTTATATCACCAGTAGAGGGAACGTGGAAACTTTATGTGTACAGTCTTACCAATATAAAGGGTACATATAATGCATGGCTTCCATTAAAAAATTTTAGTGAACAGGATATATATTTTCTCAGATCAGACCCGGACATTACATTAACAACACCGGCAGCAGCACAAAGAGTTATAAGTGTAGGTGCGTATAATCATTACACAGGGGCTGCATATTATGAGAGCGGAAGAGGTTATACGGCTGATGGCAGGGTAAAGCCTGATTTTGTTGCCCCAGGAGTGGGAGTGTATGGGATTATGCCGTCAGGTCCTGCTAAGGGAACAGGAACAAGCTATGCTGCAGCATACGCTGGAGGATGTGTGGCATTATTGTATTCTTATGAGATTAACACAAAAGGAGAACAGACAGTTAATCACAACGAAATAAAGGCAGAACTGATACGCGGAGCAATGAGAACGGAATATATGGTGTATCCGAATCCTGTAATTGGGTATGGAAAATTAAATATATACACTACATTTAATATGATGAGAATATCGTGAAATGTTGAAAATATCAACTTAATATGCTAAATTGATGTAAGTATATGATAGGTATGAGAGAGGAAGAAATAACATGAAATATAAAGTATTGGCACTTGACTTGGATGGAACATTAACAGATCATAATAAGAATCTCCCTCAGAAGAATATAGATGCAGTTAAAAAAGCAATACAGGCCGGGGTAAGTGTTATACTTGCATCGGGAAGGCCGGTATTTGGAATAACCCCGATAGCGCAGCAGCTTAATCTTAAAGAGTTGGGAGGATATATCCTTGCATATAATGGGGGATGTATAATAAATTGCAAAACGGGAGAACAGATGGCGGCATCAATATTGCCACAGGAGTGTATAGAAGATATATGTACATTTGCCAAAGAAAATGGTGTATATGCTGTAACATATTCAGAAGATAATATAGTTGCTGAGAACAGGGACGATGAATATGTAAGAAAAGAAGCTATATGTAATAGTGCCAAGATTCTGGAAGTGCCGGATATCAAAGCATATGTTAATTATCCGGTAGAAAAGTTTCTTGTTGTTGGAGAACATGAGAAGCTCATTCCTGTACAGAAAAAGCTGTTAGAAAAGCATGGTGGAATTATTAATGCATTTTTTTCTGAAAGCTATTTTCTTGAAGTAGTTCCGGCAGATGTTGCCAAAGATGCAGCATTAGACAGGTTGCTGAATATGATTGGTATAAAACAGGAGGAACTTGTTGCATGCGGAGATGGAATGAATGACATTCCAATGCTTAAATATGCAGGACTTTCTGTAGCAATGATGAATGCATATGATGAAGTAAAAAAGTATGCAGATGTTATAGCTCCATCAAATGATGATTGCGGAGTGGCTGATATAATATATAATTATATTCTGACACAGGAGTGAAAGAGATAATGGGATTGTTTAAAAAGAAACTTGATTTCTCAATGACAGATATGCATATACATATATTGCCAGAGACTGATGATGGGGCGGAAGATATTAATACATCGGTTGCAATGCTTGAAATAGCGCATGAGGATGGCATTGATACAATGATAGTAACACCACATTATCATCCGGCAAAGTGTATGACAGATCAGACTATAATAGAAGAACGCACAGATAAGCTTCGTGATATAGCAGCACAGTTATATCCGGGTTTCAGGATATATGTAGGAAGAGAAATATATTATACTGGTGGCATATCTGAGAATATCCGGTCCAGAAAGCTTACTATTAATAGCTCAAGATATGCGCTTGTTGAATTCGATTTCCATGAAACAAGACAGAATATAAGAAATGCAATGGCTGATATAATGAGTGAGGGATTAATTCCTATAATAGCCCATATAGAGCGATATACAGATTGCATAAAAGACTGGAATTTTGTATATGAATTAAAAGATATGGGAGTTGTGATCCAGATAAATGCCTCATCAGTTACTGGTGAGGGTGGCAGCGAAATAAAGAAATATGTCAGGAGTCTTCTGAAAGAGGAAATTGTTGATATAATTGCTACTGATGCACATAGTGCAGGGCATAGAGCACCACGAATGAAGGAAGCTGTATTATGGGTGGCAGCCAGATGCGGAAATGAATATGCCAGAAAAATATCGTGTGATAATCCTGAACGGATAATCAATGATATGTATCTGGACTAATGACGAAGGGACAGACTATGGAAAGAAACACACAGAATGAAGATATTGAGATAGATTTGGGAAGTATCTTTTCCCTGCTGTTTCACAAAATATTTATAATAATATTAATGGGATTGCTGTTTGGCGCACTTGCTTTTTTCAGATGTAAGTTTTTTATAACACCGCAGTATACATCTGAGACTAAATTATATGTTCTTAACAGGGCGACGGATGGGACAACAACACTTACGGATCTTCAGACATCTACGCAGCTTACGAAAGATTATCAGATACTTGTTACAAGTAAGCCGGTACTGAATGAAGTAATAAAGAAACTTAAGCTTGATATGGAACCAGAACAACTGGCCAGTGCCATTACAGTAACAACACCATCTGATACAAGAGTACTACAGATAACAGTTACTAACCCGGATCCATATAAGGCTAAAGAGATTGTGGATGAGGTAGCAAAAGCGTCTGCAGACCAGATATGTGAGATCATGCAGATTGAGAAGGTTAATGTTATAGAGGAAGGTGATGTATCAACTACACCTATATCAACAGGAATAAAGAAAAATACAATAATTGGTGCATTGATAGGAATAGCTCTTGCATGTGCAATTGTTATAATAAGATCTTTGTTAGATGATACAATAAAGGATACAGATGATGTAGAGAAATATCTTGGACTCAGCACACTTTCAATGATTCCAATATGTGATGAAATGGATGATGGAAGAGGAAAGAACAAAAGAAATAAAAAAGGAAAAGCTAACAGGAAGAAAAAGGGGAAATAAGAATGCAGACGATTAATATAGAGCGTCTTCGTAAGCTTGATTACAGAGCTAATGAGAGCTATAAGAATTTGCGTACTAACATACAGTTGTGTGGTTCAGATGTCAAAGTTATTATGTTTACAAGTACAACTCCTGGAGAGGGAAAGTCGAGTGTATCATTTAATCTTGCGGTGTCATTAGCTGAAGCGGGCAAGAAAGTTATATTTATAGATGCGGACTTAAGAAAATCAGTTCTTGTTGGAAGATATAAGATTAACAAATCAGTAAAGGGACTTACACATTTCCTTTCTGGTATTAATAAATTTGAAGAAGTAATGTATGCGACCAATGTAGAAAATCTCAATGTTGTATTTTCTGGACCAGTACCACCTAATCCGACAGAGTTATTGGGAAATAAGGTGTTTAAAACACTTATTAAGGTATTGAGAGATTTATATGATTATATAATAATTGATACGCCTCCAATAGGAAGTGTAATTGACAGTGCAATAGTAGCGCAGGAATGTGATGGAGCGGTGTATGTTGTTGCTTCTAATTCGGTAAGTTACAAATATGCTCAGAAGAGTGTAGAGCAACTTAAAAAGACAGGCTGCAGTATTCTTGGCGTAGTGCTTAATAAAGTTGATATGACAGATAATAAGTACTATGGAAAGTATTATGGTAAATATTATGGAGTATATGGAGAAAAAGCGGAGTAATTAATACTCCGCTTTTTGTATTATCTGCTAGTTGTTGAAGATGCTGTTTCATCATCAAGACTTTCAATGTATTCATCAACATCAAATACATCACCATTGGCAATCTTGCTCATAAGCTTGATTGCTGTATTAATATCATCTTTGTAAGGATATACAACTGAAGCATTGTACAGATTAGTTACTTCAAGGTGTTCGCCTGTCTTGCCGGATGTATCACCGGTTATACCATATGTCTGTATGTTCCATGCAGTTGGATCGTTTATCTGTGCTTTTACGAGATCTGTAATAGCACTGTTAGGAATATTAGTAAGGAACATATCACTTACTGCATCCAGTACAGCAGAATACTTGGTAAGTATTGCTGGTGAAGTCGCTTTATTAATAATAGCTTTAATTGCAGCTGTCTGATTACGTCCGCGCTGGAAGTCACCAGAAAGGAAGGCATGACGTTCTCTTGTAAAAGCAACAGTTTTGGCGCCATCACATTCATTAAGACCTTTAACAAAATGATATGCAATAGGAGCAGCGTCCTGACCGTTAGTAAATTCTACTTCTGAATCAATAGTTATGCCGTCAAGTGCATCAACAACGGCCTCGCATCCAGAGAAATTAATCTTTACATAATAATCAATATTAACACCATAAAGATTTTCTAAAGCCTCAATAGATCGTTCGATACCATAAAGACCAGCATGTGTAAGCTTATCATATCCTGTAGCACCATTATTATTAGAAATCTTAATATATGAATCACGAGGTGTTGTAACAAGAAGAACCTGTTTGGTATTAGGGTTAATAACGGCAAGTATATTAACATCACTTAATGCATAACTTGAAAGCTTTGTATCAGCACCATCTTCACTAGAAATACCGGATACATATATTACAAAAGGATCTTTCTTTACATTGACGTTGGATTTATCGACGTTAACAAGTTC
Source organism: uncultured Eubacterium sp. (assembly GCA_945910225.1). Classification (GTDB taxonomy): domain Bacteria; phylum Bacillota; class Clostridia; order Lachnospirales; family Lachnospiraceae; genus Lachnospira. The sequence goes on from CAMDYG010000030.1 coordinate 27,611, forward strand.
CTTATACTGGTATGATTTAATGATTTTGATTTCATCTTCAAAATCTTCATATTCCTGTGAAATAATATTCCTCATGGAATCATTAATAACAATTGCCTGAACAGTTCTGTTAGCATAAAATGCATCGATTAATTCAGACCATGTAGTATATTCTGTAGGTGTAATCTTCTTGCCAGTGTCATTCTTGATATCATCAAAAGCAAGTAAAACATTACCATTGCTTGAAGCAGAATTATACGCAAAGCTGTAATTAGTCAGATCATTAATTGTACTTGCCCTGTCATTAGCAAGAACACATACATCAACAATATCAACATTGACATCCGGCTCTTCGAGCTTTGTAAATACGGCATCAAGCTTAGCTGCAAAAAGATAAGTGAAAAGAATCACACCGGACAGCACAACAGATATAATCTTACCGAATATATGCGCCCTGGTAAATTGCGACGTAAAATCATATAAAAAGAGTAATACCAGAACAATGTTAAGCATGATAAGGTATTTCATAGGAAGAATATCCAGCTTGAAAACCTTAAGCAGGAATAAAACTGAAAGAATAATCTGTATAAAGACAATAATTAATCCAATCAGAGTAGCCCATGCCCGTCGTTTCCGGCGTCGTTCTTTTTTGGATAAAGTATCTTTTGATTTAAAAAGGTATTGCATGTTTCCTTTAGTTTTTGAAAAAATATTAGCCATAATGGCCTCCTGATAAAAAATGTTGAAACTACATATAAATTTGTAGAAATTCTAAAATAGTTTATCACAATATTGCTAAAAAGCAAAGGGAATTAAAGGTTTTAAATGAAAATTTACAAATTATTCACTGTTATATATATCGAAACAAATATGTATACAAAATGCACAAAAGACGCCACTTAATTATTTTAAGTTAAAATATCCTAAAGATAATATATATGACTAATTTTAATTAATATTATTATAAAAAACTTAAAGTTAATAGGTATAAGGCATAAAAAACTTGCGGAAATTAACCTATATGGATATAATAAGCATTAAGTTGATGTACAGAAATGTACAATCTTAAATAATAATTTAAAGGAGTGTTTTAAGGTTATGGGGTATGTTGATGAAGTATTAGACATCGTGTCTAAGAAGAATGCAGATCAGCCTGAATTTTTACAGGCAGTAACAGAGGTTCTTGAGTCTTTAAGACCAGTCGTTGAGGCTAACGAGGAAGTTTACAGAAAGAA
>CAMDYG010000031.1 GCA_945910225.1 uncultured Eubacterium sp.
GCATTCACTGCTGTGTCTGTAGGTGCCACATGCCCTCAAGGATTGCTGCACTTAGCGGCATTAACTCCCACACAGTTCGCAATATATCGGTCATATGGCACACACAGACACAGCAGCAGATACACATAGCTACATGAGCAGATATATAAGAATATAACTTAATTGACAAAGCCTGAATAGATATTCACATCGATTATATATGTACAAGAAATAAAATGCAATTATTACTTTGACTTATGGCTTACTGTAATGTAAACTTAATAAGTTATAGAAATGGAGATTTTAGAATGAAATTTGATGAATTAAATATTGATGAAAGAATTTTAAGAGCGGTAGAGGATATGGGCTTTGAGGAGACATCTCCTATACAGACACAGGCTATTCCGGCAGTACTGGAAGGTATTGATGTTATAGGACAGGCACAGACAGGAACTGGTAAGACAGCTGCTTACTCTATCCCTATGTTACAGAAGATAGATCCAGCTGTTAAGAAACCACAGGCAATAGTACTTTGTCCTACAAGAGAGCTTGCAGTGCAGGTTGCAGAGGAGATAAGAAAGCTCGCCAAATATATGAGTGATATTAAGGTGTTACCGGTGTATGGTGGACAGGAGATTGTAAGACAGATTAAGTCTTTAAAGGCAGGCGTACAGATTATAGTCGGAACTCCGGGACGAGTTATGGACCATATGAGAAGAAAGACTGTTAAGTTTGACTCTGTATCTATGGTTATATTAGATGAAGCTGATGAGATGCTTGATATGGGATTTCGTGAGGATATGGAAACAATCCTTACAGAAACACCGGAAGAAAGACAAACAGTCCTTTTCTCAGCTACAATGCCTAAGCCTATTATGGAGATTGCAAGAAAGTTCCAGAAGGACGCTAAGATTATCAAGGTTGTAAGAAAAGAGCTTACAGTTGAGAATATTGACCAGTTCTATTATGAGGTAAGACCTAAGAATAAGACAGAAATATTAAGCCGTCTTATTGATATATACAATCCTAAGCTGTCAGTTGTATTCTGCAATACGAAAAGACAGGTAGACGAGCTTATATCAGAACTTAAGGGCAGGGGATATTTTGCTGACGGAATCCACGGAGATATGAAGCAGCAGCAGAGAGACCGCGTAATGGACGATTTCAGAAGCGGAAAGACAGAGATTCTTATTGCAACTGATGTAGCGGCAAGAGGAATTGATGTTGACGGAGTTGATATTGTATTTAACTATGATCTTCCACAGGATGAAGAGTATTATGTACACAGAATCGGAAGGACAGGAAGGGCTGGAAAGTCAGGACTTGCACTTTCATTTATTTCAGGAAGGGAAGTATACAAGTTAAAGGACATTGAGAGATATTGTAAGACTAAGATTCTTGCAAAGCCAATCCCATCACTTGATGATGTCAAGAATACCAAGATGGATGGTATATTTGACAAGATTAAAGAAATGATTGAATCTGATGAACACAGAGCAATGCTTGATATGGTTGAAGAACATGTTAATCAGGAAGATTATACATCAATGGATATGGCAGCAGCACTTCTTAAGATGATAGTCGGAGATACGTTAGACAGAGTTGATGAGGTAGAGAATTTCCATTTTGATGAAAATGCGGATACTTCAAGAATGGTAAGACTCTTTATAAATGTTGGCAAGAAGGACAAGATTACACCAGCCAATATTCTCGGCGCAATTGCAGGAGAATCAGGAATGCCGGGAAGACTTGTCGGTGCAATTGATATGATGGATAACTACACATTTGTTGATGTTCCTGCAAAGCACGCAGAGGCAGTGCTTGCAGCCATGAATGATAATGTGCTTATCAAGGGCAGAAAGGTTAATGTTGAGAAAGCAAATGTATCAGCCAAGCCATCAAGGAAGTCTAAGACCAAATCAGATTCCAAGAGAAGAAAAGATGAATCACGTGGAAAACATGATAGAAATAGGGAACGCAGAAGTAAAAGCGGCAAGGTAAGAAGAAATGGAGAAAAGTATTAAACTTACCAGTCTTAACAGAAAAGAAGCGTTAAGATATTTGGGATATAAGAAAAATGCGCCTGATGAGCGTGTGGAAGAACTTATGAATGAATGTGAGGAGCTGGTGTTAAAGACGGCTATTCCAAGATACATTTATAAGAAGTTCGACTTTACGATAGGTGATGAGGGTGTGGCATTCAAGAACACAAGCATGGTGCTTCCGGGCGAATCAATTAAGAAACATCTGTATAAATGTGACAGCGCAATATGCATGGCTGTAACTATATCAGAAGGCATTGACAGACAGTTAAGAGTACTGCAGCTTACAGATATGGCGAAAGCATTGGTGTTTGACAGTCTTGCAAGTGTAGCTGTTGAGCAGGCATGTGATAAAGTCGAAGAATTATTAAGAGATGAATATCCTGACTATTACCAGACTTTCAGATTTGGAATAGGTTATGGGGATTTGCCGATAAATATGCAGGAACCTTTTTTAAAGGTGTTAGATGCCAGTAAAAAGATTGGACTTAATCTTAACAAATCATATATGCTTGCTCCGGTAAAGTCGGTAACTGCGGTTATAGGACTTACAAAGGAGCAGGTAAGTACGAAGAACAGAGGTTGCGCAACATGCAATCTTAATAAAACCTGTGCATACAGAGGAATGGGAGGACATTGCAGTGGCTGACAGATTCAGAGAACTCTTAAAGACAAGAGATTATATTATATTTGATGGTGCTATGGGTACTATGCTTCAGGCAGCAGGAATGAAGATGGGAGAGACACCGGAAGTACTTAATATTACAAAACCTGAGCTTCTTGTATCAATTGCAGAGCAGTATTTTAATGCTGGTTCTGATGTGGTGTATGCCAATACATTTGGAGCAAACAGATATAAGCTTGAAGAATGTGGAAGAAGCGTTGAGGAGCTTGTAACTGCCGGAATTGCCAATGCAAGGAAAGCAAGAGACGAGGTAAAACCAGACGGACTTGTTGCACTTGATGTAGGTCCTATCGGACAGCTCCTTGAGCCTACGGGTGTGTTAAGTTTTGAAGAAGCATATGATATGTATGCCGAGATAGTTAAGGCAGGAGCGGCTGCAGGTGCAGATCTTGTTGTATTTGAGACAATGACAGATCTTCTGGATGTTAAAGCAGCCGTACTTGCTGCTAAGGAAAACAGTGATCTTCCTATTGTTGCAACAATGACATTTGAACAGAATATGAGAACATTTACAGGATGTGCGATATCTTCTATGGCACTTACACTTACCGGACTCGGCGTTGATGCAATTGGTGTTAACTGTTCTTTAGGACCTAAGGAGTTAGAGCCTGTTATTGAGGAACTTGTAAAATGGACGAATCTTCCTATAGTAGTAAAGCCTAATGCGGGGCTTCCAGACCCTGAAACTAATCTTTATAATGTTACAGCAGCACAGTTTGCAGATTTCATGAAAGATTTAAGAAAATACGGGATTAAGATATTCGGTGGATGTTGTGGAACTAATCCTGAATTCATCAGAGAATTATCTGAGATGTTAAAGAGAGAAGGCAATCCTGCAGCACCACATAAGTATATTCCGGGCGCAGTATGTTCAGCTACAAGCACAGTTGTTGTTGATGAGCCAAGAATTATCGGGGAAAGAATCAATCCAACAGGAAAGAAGCTTTTTAAGGAAGCACTTTTAAGACATGATATGGATTATATTCTTGGACAGGCATTAGAGCAGATATCAGGTGGTGCAGATATACTGGATGTCAATGTAGGACTTCCTGGAATTGATGAACGTGAAATGATGATTGATACAGTAAAGTCACTGCAGGCAGTTGTGGATGTTCCTCTTCAGATTGACTCTACAATACCTGAAGTACTTGAGGCAGCGCTTCGTGTGTATAATGGTAAGCCACTTGTCAATTCAGTTAATGGCGAGGAAGAATCTCTTAATAATGTTCTTCCTCTTGTTAAGAAATTCGGCGCAGGAGTTATCGGACTTGCACTTGATAAGGATGGTATTCCTAAGAAAGCAGAAGACAGAGTTGCAATAGCAAAGAAGATTATGGACAGGGCAGTTGCAATTGGTATACCTAAGGAAGACATTTATATTGACTGTCTTACACTTACAGCCTCTGCTGAACAGGAGGGAGTAATGGAAACCCTTAAGGCACTTCACACTGTTAAGCATGAACTTGGTTTAAAGACAGTACTTGGCGTTTCCAATATTTCGTTTGGTCTTCCAAACAGAGTGCTTGTAAACCACATTTTCCTTACAATGGCGCTTACTAACGGACTTGACCTTGCTATTATCAATCCTAATATTCCTGAAATGACAGGTGCAGTAAGAGCGTATAAGCTTCTTGCTAATATTGATAAGAATTCTGTTGATTATATAAAGAACTATGGTGCTATGCCAAATGTATCTAAGATTGATCCAGCTAAGAAAGAAAAGAAGGACGGAAATTATACAGGAGAGGATCTCTTCTATGCAGTAGAAAAGGGTCTTAAGAACGAGGGCGCTGAAATAACCGAAGTACTTCTTAAAACAATGGATTCAATGGAAATTGTTAATCAGGTTCTTATTCCGGCTCTTGATAAGATTGGTGCGGAATTTGAAAAGGGAACATTGTTCCTTCCACAGCTTATTATGGCAGCATCAGTTACCCAGGCGGCGTTTGAAGTTATAAGAAAGCACATGGTTATGAGTGACAATGCCCCTGTAAGCAAAGGAAAGATTGTTATTGCCACAGTTAAGGGGGATGTACATGATATAGGCAAGAATATTGTTAAGGTTCTCCTTGAAAATTATGGCTATGATGTAATTGATCTTGGAAAAGATGTTGAATATCAGGCTGTTGTTGATGCGATAAGGGATAATGATGTACATTTGTGTGGACTTTCTGCCCTGATGACGACAACACTTGTTTCAATGAAAGAGACAATTGCACTTATAAGACAGAATAATCTTGACTGTAAGGTTATGGTAGGTGGTGCAGTACTTACACCAGAATACGCAAAGGAGATAGACGCTGATTTCTATGCAAAAGATGCAAAAGAATCAGTTGATATAGCTAAAAGAGTTCTTGGTTAAAATTTTGACATATTAGCGAAAAATGTATATACTTGTTATAACTTATTTGGATAGCATCTTATATGTTGAAAGCATGAACATTCGTGATCTGGAGGTTTAAGATAATGGAAGAAAAAAAGATTTCGTCAGCAGTTATAAGGAGACTGCCAAGATATTACAGGTATCTTGGAGAGTTGATTGAAACAGGTGTGCAGAGAATTTCATCTAAAGAGCTGAGTGCAAGGATGAAAGTGACTGCATCCCAGATAAGACAGGATCTTAATAATTTTGGTGGATTTGGTCAGCAGGGATATGGATATAATGTCCAGTATCTCTATGAAGAGATAGGCAAGATTCTGGGAATAGATAGAAATCATAATATGATTATAATTGGAGCAGGTAATCTTGGAAAAGCAATTGTTAATTATAGTGATTTCGAGAAGAGAGGTTTCATAATTAAAGGAATATTCGATAATAATCCTAAGATTAAAGGAACCAGTATACGAGGAATTGAAGTGCGTATGATGGATGAACTTACAGATTTCATAAAGAAGAATGATATTGAAATCGTGGCACTTACTATTCCTAAGGAAGCAGCAAGACAGATCGCCAAGGTTGTTGCCGATGCAGGGGTTAAGGCGATATGGAACTTTGCGCATACAGATCTTAATCTTCCAGATGATGTTATAGTAGAAAATGTACATTTGTCAGAAAGTCTTATGAGACTTTCATATACTATTGCTAACAGAAAGTAGTTTTTTGGAGGTAAATATGGCAGAACCTGATATTGATAAGCTGAAAAGTTGTGCAGCCATAAAGGATATACCGATACTTACACTTGATGAAAGATGGTATCATCTGATAACTGACAAGATAAAGACAGATGAGATTCGTTATTGGGAAAAGGAACTTAATGATCTGCTTAAGAAACAGGGACAGATTAATAATGATATTAAAGAAGTCAAAAAAATAAAAACACAGCTTATTCAGGACGTTGTAGATAACATGCAGGATGAAGATTCTGATCCGAAGAAAACTAAAATAATGGAACAGAACCAGAGACTTATACAGGAGGCTAAGGACAAGATTGGCAGCCTTGAAGATGAGGCTCTTGATATTCCAAGGGATATTGTTAATGCAAATGAACATCTGATGATTGAAACAGTAAAGGTATGTTATGAAAAGATTAACAATAACAAAGAAGATCTTGAAGTCCTCGACAAATGGATCAATGCTACGAGAGTAAAGCTAAAAAAGAATATCCTTATAAAGCAGGATAAAGAAGAGATTAATAACAGAATGTATACGGCTATGCATGATATACTTGGTCCGGATGTTATGAAAGAACTTGATCGGATTAATGAGGAATAAGGATATGGAATATTTAGTTGATTCACACATAATGAAATCGGTAGATAATTATTCAATACACGAGGCAGGTATTCCCTCAGTGGTGCTCATGGAAAGAGCAGCACTGGGGGCTTCTGCGTTTTTAAGTAATCTTATTGCAGATAATAAAGGCGTAAAACCTGTGAAAGTTGTATGCATATGTGGAAGTGGCAATAATGGAGCCGATGGAATTGCAACAGCTAGACAGCTTAATGAGGCGGGGATTAATGTAAATGTGGTGTTGTCAGGAAAGTCAGATGGCACTAATGAATATGCGCTGCAGAAATCAATTATTAATAAACTTGGAATAAAATGTGAAGAATATGATGACAGGATGGATTTTTCTGAATATGATTACATTGTGGATGCTCTATTCGGAATAGGTTTGTCAAGAATGGTCGAAGGGAAACATGCACAGATTATTTCTAAGATAAATGAAAGCAGAAAATCAGGAACAACGATTGTATCTATAGATATTCCATCAGGGATATGCGCTGATAATGGACATGTATCTGGGTGTGCTGTTATGGCGGATTATACAGTTACATTTGGATATAATAAGCTTGGTATCATGTTTTATCCGGGAGCTACATACAGTGGTAGTGTGAAAGTTGCCAATGCCGGATTTGTACCAGCGGATTTATTACGAAACAATGTCAAAGGCTTTGGAAACATTTACACATTTACAGATGAAGATATAAGAAGGCTGATTAACAGAAAAAATGATTCCAACAAAGGAACTTATGGGAAAGCACTTGTAATAGCCGGATCAGAGACAATAGGCGGGGCAGCAGTTTTGTCGGCTGGAGCAGCGTACAGAAGCGGAGCAGGTCTGGTAAAGTTATATACACATGAGAATAACCGCATACCAGTAATGTGTAGTGTACCAGAATGTCTTATTACAACATATTCTGACATATTGGATATTGGAATACTGGAAAATGCAATGCAATGGGCAGGATGTATAGCTGCCGGACCGGGGTTATCAATGAACAGGAATGCAAGAGCCATTACAAGAAAAGTTCTTGAAATAACAGATAAAGTGCGAGTACTGGATGCAGATGCGCTTAATATAATTGCAGATGAGAATATAGATTTTCATGGTAAAGAATCAGGCACAATAATAATTACTCCTCATATTATGGAAATGTCAAGACTTACAGGCATGACGGTATCACAGATAAAGGATAATCCTGTGTCCTGTGCAATGGAATATGCAGGCAGGCATCAATGCATATGTGTATTAAAGGATGCAAAAACCATTGTTACAGATGGAAAGGAGCTATACATAAATTGCACTGGCAACAATGGTATGTCTACAGGAGGTTCAGGAGATGTCCTTACCGGACTTATCGCAGGACTGGCGGTACAGGGGATTGATGCAATGCAGGCAGCCTGTCTTGCAGTATATATACATGGTAAAGCGGGCGATTGTGCTGCAAAGAAAAAAAGCTGTGAGGCGATGATTGCATCTGATATATCAGATGCGGTTTCAGATGCACTCAGAAGATGAGTATTATTAAAGATTAGATAAAAGATTCAATATAGCTGAATACACACTTGAAAGAAGGCAATACTAATGCCAGAGACAAAAAAGCATTAGGAGTGTGACAGTTGTGGTAATAAAAAGAGGAGATATTTTTTATGCTGATTTAAGACCTGTTGTGGGGTCAGAACAAGGTGGAATCAGACCTGTGCTCATTATTCAGAATGATACAGGAAATAAACACAGTCCGACAGTAATATGTGCGGCAATTACAAGCCAGATGCATAAAAGCAAGCTTCCAACCCATGTGGAACTGGATTCTGCCAGATATGACATGGTAAAAGATTCTGTGATTCTGCTGGAGCAGCTGCGTACTATTGATAAAAGAAGGCTTAAGGATAAGGTATGCCATCTTGATAATGATATAATAGGACAGGTTAATAAAGCACTGTCTGTAAGCCTTGAGATGAATTGACTGGGTGTATAGATGTGTGGTATAGTAATGGGGATATATTTTATTATTTATTAAAACATTTTTTGGAGGAATATTATGAACGACGGCCATCCCGCGGATGGGAAAGAAAAGATTTTTTCGTCATTTTTTAAGAAGTTTGGAAAGACGAAACGAGATGAAGATGTTACAGAAGAGATAATGGATATGGTCAATGAAAGCCATGAACAGGGTGTGCTTGAAGAGAACGAAGCTGAGATGATCAGTAATATATTTGAGTTCGGAGAAAAGCAGGCTTCTGATGTAATGACACACAGAAACAATATTGTGGCACTTAATGATGATATTACGATTAAAGAAGCATTTGACCGGGTTATGGAGGAGAATTATTCAAGGTATCCTGTATATAAGGGGGATATAGATAATATAACCGGAGTATTACATATCCGTGATCTTCTTAAAGTATATGTTGATGAAGATAATCAGAATAAGAAACTTAAGGATGTTGGCAGCAAAGTAATGTTCGATCCGTATTGTATACCTGAGACAAGGAATATAAGTCCTTTATTCAGGCAGATGCAGTCGGATAAGATACATATGGCTATTGTGGTTGATGAATATGGCCAGACAGCTGGAATTATTACTATGGAGGATATTCTTGAGGAGATAGTTGGTAATATTCTTGATGAATATGATGATGAAGAAGAACAGATTGTAACCGACGCAGACGGTTCATATATAATTGAAGGTCAGGCAGATCTTGAAGATGTTGAATCAAGGTTAGGTATTGAATTTGATTGTGAAGACATTGATACACTTAGTGGTTTTATGATTTACAAGCTTGGAAAGATACCAGAGGATGGGGAGAGCTTTGAGGTTGAGTACAAAGGATATGTGTTTAAGACACTTGAGATACGAAACAAAATGATTCTTAAAGTCAAGGTTGATGCTGTAAGAGAAGAACATGAACAGAATTAATGTCTGAACCTTAGCATGGGGGTTTGGTTTATGCGCAAATATGATGTTGATATTTCTTATGAAAGTAATATGCCTAATGAGGTAGAATTCACTCTGGATAACAGATATGTTGTTAAGATAGGTGATGAAAGATTTTATAATCTGATGGGAGAAACAATGCTGTCTGCATTTAACGGACTTGTTTACCCGGATGATGTGATGAAGTTTGAACAGTTTGTCATGGCAGACATGTCTGTCAGGTATTGTATTGTACGATGCCTTATTAAGACAGGAACATACAGGTGGATGATTCTTAATAAGAAAAAAATCTATAATGTTGGTGCTGACAGGATGGTTGAACTTGTTGCACAGGATATTATAGTTGTATCTAATGATTTTGATATATATCATGGCAGTGTAAGAAAATACAGAGCCATAATGAATGTTATTGATGAGAAGATCTTTGAATATGATCCACTCAGCAGAATGCTGACAATATACTGCTATAGAAATAACAAGTCTGAGATATTTGAAAGAACAGACTTTAATGAATGGAAAGAAAACTGTATATCTAAGGGATATGTTACAGGTGATGATGTAATACAGTTTGAAACTTTGTGTACAAGTATTGCTGGAGGAGTATCCAATTTTGTAGTGTCTTTTAATAATTCCATTATGTCAAAAGGAGAACGGGTAGACAGTCTTGTGTTTAAGGGACAGTCACTGATAACAGATGGAGAGAAAAGACTTACTGTTGGTGTTATATCTGAACCAGAGAAGAGAACAAGGACTATACAGGAGCATGTTGATCTGGATGAGGCTAAGCTTGATTCTGCGACAGGAATATTTAACAAGAAAGCCATTACTGACATGATAACAGAGGATATCAATGCAGCAAGTGTATCTGCTAAAGATAAGCAGATGTATCTTATGATACTTGATATTGATAACTTTAAGAGTGTTAATGACAGCTATGGACATTACTTTGGAGATGAAGTAATAAAGTCATTTGCAGATGCCCTTAAGATGGCAGTTGGTGGACGGGGGCTTGTTGGACGAATCGGTGGAGATGAGTTCATGGCACTTGTTAAGGATATTAATGTTGAAGAATTAAGGATAATGTTAAAGTCAATGAGAAAGGGACTTAAAGTTTCACTTGCACAGAAACAGCCTGAGTATCTGTTTTCAACGTCTATTGGAATATCGCAGTTTAGCAAAGATGGAACGGACTATGAGACTCTGTTTAAGATAGCTGATGCAGCTCTTTATATTGCTAAGGAAAAGGGAAAAGACCGCTATATTATATATGATTATAATAAGCATGGAGATATCCTTGCGGATATGAAGCATGACATTGCATTTGGCAATGAATTCATGAAGCCAATGGCTAAGTATGAGCTTGCAGCTGATATTGTAATGAATGTATCTCTTGGAAAGATGTCTGTTATGGATGTTCTTGCTGAACTTACAGACAAGCTTAATATACATGGAATCAGTATTTTCGCTGGAAAGGACATGAAGTGTATATATTGTACAGGACATTACAAGGATGCAGTAACAGATGCTGCCTACATATATGATGATAACTTTGGAAAGCATTTTGATGAATACGGAGTTAACACTATTAATAATGTTGCATCACTTACAATTGATTTTCCAGAGGCTTTCAGACAGTTAAGAGATAATAATATATGCTCATTACTGCAGATGAAGGCAGTTGGTATGGATTCTACTGAATATATGGTTGAATTCGATATATTTGGAACTAACAGGAGAAAATGGAGCTCCGTTGATACGGCAATGTTGAGAATTGTAGTACTTGGCTTGATAAATGCTATAAGTGGTAGATTGACAGATTGATGTTGTGTGCTATAATTAATTGGCAAATAAAAGCATTTTGCATATCAATTAGAGTGTGTTAGGAGTGTTAATATATGAGACGAGCAGTTTTTTCTATTCTCGTAGGCAATTCAGCAGGCGTGCTTAGCCGTGTTGCTGGAATGTTCAGCCGCAGAGGATATAATATAGATAGCCTTACAGTTGGGGAAACTCTCAATCCGGAGTATTCGCGAATGACTATAGCAGTAACAGGCGAAGATGATGTACTTGAGCAGATTGAGAAGCAGCTTAATAAGCTCATTGATGTCAAAGAGATAGTTGAGCTTCCAGCACATGAATCAGTATGCAGGGAACTGGTTATGATTAAGGTTGAATGTGGTCCTGAGAAGAGACAGCAGGTTTCTTCAATAGCAGATATATTCAGGGCTAATATTGTAGATGTATCTAAAGAGTCTATGATAATTGCTCTTACAGGAAGCCTGAGCAAGATGAATGCTTTTATAGAGCTTCTTGAAGACTTCAATATTACAGAAGTTGCAAGAACAGGTATTACAGGACTTGCAAGAGGAAGTGCAGATATGAAAAAGATGTAATAATTCTTTGAGAATAAAGAATTTTACAATATAAAAACACATTTTACGGAGGTAGTTTAAAATGGCAGAGGCAAAGATTTATTATCAGTCAGATTGTAATTTATCATTACTTGACGGTAAGACAATTGCTATTATTGGTTATGGTAGCCAGGGACATGCACATGCATTAAATCTTAAGGATTCAGGTTGTCATGTAATTATCGGACTTTATGAAGGTTCTAAGTCATGGAAGAGAGCTGAGGAGCAGGGATTTGAAGTATTTACTGCTGCAGAAGCTGCTAAGAGAGCTGATATCATCATGATTCTTATCAATGATGAGAAGCAGGCTAAGCTTTATAAGGAAGATATCGAGCCAAACCTTGAGCCAGGTAACATGCTTATGTTCGCACATGGTTTCAACATTCACTTTGGCTTAATTAAGGCACCTAAGGGTGTTGATGTAACAATGATCGCACCTAAGGCACCTGGACATACAGTTCGTTCAGAATATCAGGCTGGAAAGGGTACTCCTTGTCTTGTAGCTGTAGAGCAGGATGAGACAGGTAAGGCTCTTGATATGGCACTTGCTTATGGTCTTGGTATCGGTGGAGCAAGAGCTGGTCTTCTTGAGACAACATTCAGAACAGAGACAGAGACAGACCTCTTCGGAGAGCAGGCAGTTCTTTGCGGTGGTGTATGCGCACTTATGCAGGCTGGTTTCGAGACACTTTGCGAAGCTGGTTATGATCCTCGTAATGCTTACTTCGAGTGTATCCATGAGATGAAGCTTATCGTTGATCTTATTTACCAGTCAGGTTTTGCTGGAATGAGATACTCAATCTCTAACACAGCTGAGTATGGTGATTACATAACAGGTCCTAAGATCATCACAGAGGATACTAAGAAGGCTATGAAGAAGATCCTTTCTGATATCCAGGATGGTACATTTGCTAAGGAATTCTTACTTGACATGAGCGATGCTGGTGGACAGGTTCACTTCAAGGCTATGAGAAAGCTTGCTTCTGAGCATCCATCAGAGAAGGTTGGAGCAGAAATCAGAAAGCTTTATAGCTGGAATAATGAGAAGGATATGCTTATCAACAACTAATCCGAATATAGATATATTTAAGGGGATTGCTAATGCAATCCCCTTTTTTAATCGTTGTTTTTCTTGTCAAATTCATCTTTGTTCTCATCATATTTTTTATTATATAAGTCTTTTGTTCTTGAAAACTGAAAACCTATTACAACTGCAATGATGATGATAGCTATAATATTAATTAATAGTTTCATGTATTTACCTGCTTTCTTTTTTTTCAGATGCTTTTTTCTTTCTGGCATTACGTCTTTTTCTTGATTGTACAAGGACATAGTATTTATAACTTAAGAATGCAGCTAATATAAATACTATAATTAATATTATGATTGTTATAATCTTTGTTTTGGTTATTTTTATGTGCCTGTCAGAGTGGGCGTCCTTCTGCGATTCGGCCTCTATGCTGGCTTCCTCAGCTTTGATTGAGGCTTCCTCTGCTTCTTTTGCAAGTCTTTCCTGTTCTTCGTATGTTATTATATTTTCAAGCATATCATTTCCTGTATCTGCACCAACTGATGTTTTATACAGACCGAAATCTGAACAGCTGTAGGATGCGCTGCCGGTTGTAACAAATCCTTTATCTGTAATTGCAAAATCCCATTTGTGCTGGGATACATGCTTGTCATATGCATCCTGTGCAACCTGTATGGCTGTTCTGTTTCCCATGTTAGCAAGTGGAGTCTGCAGATCAAGCTTTATTGCATTTTCCTGATACAGATGAAAGTATGCCTTGGATACATCCCATGTTCCGTATTGAGCTACAGATTCTGGGTAATATGAAGCGTCATTGCTTATATCCAGAGCTTCTGAGACAGCTTTGGCATAAAGCATATGTCCACCATGTCCATATTCACCATCAAGATCCTGTGTTACACAGACTAAAGGTTTGAATCTGCGCAGACATGTTGTTACATATGACAGGACATCATCATAAGAATACTGGCTCATGGCAAGTGATAAGCTTCTTGATCCTATATCTTTAAAACTGCCCTTTACAGGGTAGTGAGTGATTCCGGCTTCCCATAATCCATCCAGCTTTTCATGCTCACGATATGATTCGGTTATAAAGAAATCACACATATAGGCAACCTGTACATTTAGATTCTCGTTGCCACCATATGTAGCAAGAACTCCACCAAGAAATAATATTTCATCATCAGCATGAGTTGACAGAACTAATATGTCTGTATTGCCATTGCATGGGGCTTTCCACTGTTGTACGTCAGCAGGAAGAGAACCGGATGAATATGCATATATGCTGCATATTGAGGCGTCGTTAAGTATGTTGATTGTGCATGAGCCTGTACCATTCTGTATAGGAACATATTCATGGAGAAATCCGTTAGTTCCACATTTTATTGTTGTGCCATTGTACTCAAGATTCCATTCAGATACATCTTTGTTCCAGATAATATATAATCCGTAAATATCTGATGCAGAAGAAATAGTAATTGTATCTCCGGATTTAAAATTAAGTTCCGTATAGTATGAACCATCAGTTATGTTGGAGACTTTGCCGTTAGTAGAAAGCGTTATATCAATTGGCAGCGGGGTTGCGGTATCATCAGCTTTTACAGGAGTATATACAAGAAAAACAGCTATAAAAGCAAAAAAGATAATAATTGCACTCTTAAAATAAAGATGCTTATGGGGTATATTATTCATTATTATGCCTCGATTCTTAATAAATTTACTTATTATTATTAACATATAATGAGGATTCTTTCAAGAAGCAGAAAATGTATGGTATAATGAATACGAAGATAATATGAACATTAAATACAGGATTATTAACCCATGAAAAAGAGTGATATAAAAAGAGTTGGAATATGTAGAAAATATGCACACAGTCCGGAAATAAAAAAGGCTGTACATATGTTAAGGAAGAGTTCCGGTTATCAGATCAAATGTGTATATCTGGAAGAAAATGCAGATTCATTATTGCAGGATGGAATAATTGATGCTGTTGGTGAAGCATTAGAGCAGGAGTTCATAGATATGGCAATTGTGCCTATGAAAGAGCTTGTGAGAATATCAAAGCTAAATAATGAACTTCCACAAGGAATACGGATTGGCGGAATATTTAAAAGAACAGATACGCGTTATGTTATGGTCAGAAAAAGAAACACAAAGGATATAGTCCATGACGCCGTTATTGTTACTGATTCAGATAAGAATGTATACAGAATCAGTCATGTATATGATGGGGTAAAGTGTCAGATAGAAAAGGATTGCAGTGTCTGGAGTGATATGCTGGATAATAATGAGTGTGATGCAGTATTTGCGGAGTATGGCAGAATAAAGAATGATAAGAGGTTTGGGAACCTTAAATATAAATATACGATAATAGGACCTGATGAGTGCGTTCCTGAGCATGGAGATGGAATAATAGCTGTTCTTACAGATGATGATAAGGAACAATTAAGAATTACAAGGAATATATCACATGAGGCTACTGCGGTATGCTTTGAGATTGAGGAGGATATATTAAAAAGGTTAACTCTGATTGAGTATATAAAACAGGCAGATGTATATGTGCAGATAAAAGGATCTCAATTGGAAATATATGCAGATGTTCTTGGGACAAGAGGATATTTCAGATATTGTGAGAAGAATACTATTGATAAACGAAACCTTGTTATAAGAAAAATGGTAGACAGAATTAGTAAAAGTATGTAATAATTACTTATTGATACATTGTTTATATATGAAAAGAGGATATATGGAATTTAGAAAGATAGACGACAGGAAGTTTCAATGCCTTTTAGATGAAACTGACCTTGAAGATAATAATATTTCGCTGGATGATTTCTTTAAAAATGATACAGAGAAGATTCATAATCTTCTGGATGTAGTTATGGAAGAAGCGGAAAAGACAATAGGAGTGACGCTGTCAGGAGAAATAATGTCTCTCCAGCTGGCACCACAGCCAGATCGTACAATATTACTTACTGTTTCTTCTGGAAAAGATGACCTCAGTAATATGTTAAGAAAGGCGGGAGAGAGCGTCTCAAAGGCTTTTTCAAAGCCAGAGAAGAGCAATATAATAAAGAATGGAGCTGATAATATTAAGGATGTTCCATTTGAAACATTTGGAGATAGTCTGGATAAGTTCCAGTTGTCAGAAGAAGAACAACAACAGCTAAAAAAGGGCAGAGCACAGACTGAGGAGAACAGTGTTGTTAAAGCAGGAGTAAGCATTTTCAGACTTGGAAGCTTTGACGATTTTGAAGATATGTGTATGCAGTCCCAGAAAACATGGGGCGTGAGCAATGCATTGTATCGTAATGAAAAGGATGATACATATTATTTTGTGCTTCAGAAGGGAAGATGTTCTCAGGAGAAATATGCAGGACTTCTGAATCTTCTTATGGAATATGGGGATTTTGATTCGTCTAAGGAGGAAAGAGCTGCATTTATTAAGGAACATTACACAGCAGTTATCGACGGAAATGCTATTAATGTAATTAAGAAGTATATATCAAGATAAGGAGGATGTTGATATGAAGTATCCTGAATTCTTATCCGAAGGCGGAACCATAGGCTTCGTTGCACCATCTTTTGGCTGTGCAACGGAGCCTTATAAAACAGCATTCGGAATGACAATTAAAAGATTCGAAAAAGAAGGTTATACAGTAGAACTTGGACCTAACTGTTATGAGGATAAGGGAATTGGAATAAGCAATACGCCACAGGCATGCGGGAAGGAACTTACGCAGATGTATGAGAGCAATGTCAATGATGTGCTTATATCATGTGGCGGTGGAGAGCTGATGTGTGAGATTCTGCCATATGTTGATTTTGAAAGGATTAAGGCGGCAAAGCCTAAGTGGTATCTTGGATATTCTGATAATACCAACTTCACTTTTTTGCAGAATACGATAGCTGATACAGCGAGTGTATACGGACCGTGTGCAGGTGCATTTGCAATGAAGGAATGGCATCAGGCGCTTGTGGACACTTTTGATGTGCTTCGTGGAAAAGGCTGTAAGGACAATAACGGAGTTGTGGAAAAACAGGTTCACGGATATGATACATGGGAGAGAGAGTCTCTAAAGAATGAGGAGAATCCTGCACCACAGTATAATCTTACTGAGAAGAAGATTTTAAGAAAATATGTTGGTGAAAAAGAATGTAATAATGAGATTGCATTTGAAGGACGGCTTGTCGGAGGCTGCATGGACTGTCTTGTTAATCTTACAGGTACAAGCTTTGATAATGTTAAGGAATTCAATGAAAGATATTCAGATGATGGAATTATATGGTTCTTAGAGAGTTGCGATCTGAATGTATTTGCAATTAGAAGGGCTATGTGGCAGATGGACAATGCAGGCTGGTTTAAGAATGTTAAGGGCTTCCTTATTGGACGTCCGTTATGCTACGGACAGGAGATGATGGGACTTGACCAGTATAGTGCGGTCACAGGCATTGCAGCAAAGTATAATGTACCTGTTATAATGGATTGTGATTTCGGGCATCTTTCACCTTCAATGCCGATAGTAAGCGGTGCATATACGCAGGTAAAGGTTAAGGATAACAATATTTCACTTAATTACCGCTTCTGTTAATATTAAAGATTGAAAAACATGCTTTAATAAGATAAAATATTAAAATGACTGTTAATAATTCCTGTTATATCAGGGATAAGATAAGGAGAAAACAATGGGCAGGATATTTAAGTTTGATAAAGATGTTGATACTGATCAGATTATTGCGTCACAGTATCTTTTATTCCCGACAATTGACGAGATGAAGAGCCATACATTTGAATCATTAGACTCTGATTTCGCTTCTGCTGTAAAGCCGGGAGATTTCGTTGTTGCAGATGACAATTTTGGCTGTGGTTCATCAAGAGAACAGGCACCAAGCGTACTTAAGGCATTAGGTGTCAAGGCAGTAATTGCTAAATCATTTGCAAGAATATTCTATCGTAATGCTATCAATATAGGACTTCCTGTGATTGTATGTAAGGAACTTCATGATGAAGTTAATGCAGGGGATGAATGTGAGCTTTCATTAGAAGATGGAATTATAACTGTTAATGGAAAGACTTATACATGTACAAAGCTTCCAGCCAAGATGCAGGCTATTCTTAATCAGGGCGGTCTTATTGCATCACTTAACGGTGAGGCAGAAGAGTCTGGGAGTGCAGCCGCACCTGCAGATGTGGCAAAGCATGGCATGACTATTGCAGAGAAGATTATCGCAAGGGCAGCAGGACTTTCCCGGGTTAAGGCTGGTGATATTGCGACTGTTACTCTTGACAGACTTATGAGTAATGATGGAACAACACATCTTACTATTGGTATGTATGAGAAGTTAAAGAATCCTCATATTGCTGACAAGGATAAGCTTGTATGGATCGTTGATCATAATATTCCATCAGACAGCCCTAAGACAGCAGCTTCACAGAAGAAGATGAGAGATTTTGCCAAGGCTAATGATATCAAGTTCTACGAGGGCGAGGGTGTATGTCATCAGGTCATGATGGAGAATCATGTGGTGCCTGGTGAGCTTATATTCGGAGCAGACAGCCATACATGTGCATATGGTGCGTTAGGTGCATTTGGTACAGGTGTAGGATGTACAGATTATCTGTATGCAATGGTTACAGGAACATCATGGGTAATGGTTCCTGAAACATTAAGATTCAACCTTAAGGGAAAGCTTAATGACGGAGTATATGCAAGAGATCTGATACTTTCTATTATTGGAAAGATTGGCGCTAATGGTGCTAACTATAAAGCGATGGAATTTGCAGGAGAAGGTTTACACAGCCTTTCAATGGCAGACAGAATATCAATCTGTAACCTCTGTGTAGAGGCTGGCGCTAAGACTGCACTCATGGAAGTTGATGATGTTGCAATGGATTATCTTAAGGAGCATGGCAGAGAGCCAAAGGCATGTTTTACATCAGATGACGATGCAGTATTTGAGAAGGTTTATGATATTGATCTTTCAACAATACAGCCAATCGTTGCAAAGCCACATTTTGTTGACAATGTAGTTCCAGCTAAGGAATCACTTGGTGTTAAGATTGATGAAGCGTTTCTTGGTTCATGCAACAATGGACGAATTGAGGATTTAAGAGTTGGCGCAGCTATTATCAAGGGGAAAAAGGTTGCTCCTAAGGTAAGATTTCTTGTAGTTCCTGCAAGCCGTTCAGTATATATTCAGGCTATGAAAGAGGGACTTCTTGATATATTCATTGATGCAGGTGCAATAATTATGAACCCTAACTGTTCTGTATGCTGGGGAAGCTGTCAGGGGGTTATCGGAGAGGGAGAGACTCTTATCAGCACAGGTACACGAAACTTTAAGGGACGTGCAGGACATAAGGATTCTTTCGTATATCTTGCATCAGCAGCAACAGTAACAGCATCAGCAATCAAGGGCGAGATTGCGACAGCAGACATGGTATAAGGAGTAATTATGAACGAGAAATTTAGCGGTAAAGTATGGGTGCTTGGCGATGACATTGATACAGATATCATTATCCCTACAGAGTACCTTGCATTAAAGACAGTAGAAGATATGAAGCCATATGCTTTTTCACCGTTAAGACCTGAGCTTGCAGGACAGATTAAGCCGGGCGACATTATTGTGGCAGGAAAGAACTTTGGCTGTGGTTCATCAAGAGAACAGGCGCCTGAGGTTATCAAGGCATTAGGCATCAGATGTGTTATTGCAAAATCATATGCAAGAATATTCTTTAGAAATTCTATTAATAATGGACTTCTTCTTATAGAGAATGCAGACCTTCACGACGCAGTTAAAGAAGGTGATACTATTGACGTTGAAGTAAATGCACAGATTACACACAATGGAAAGGCATATCCTATTGCTTCGCTTCCTGATAATCTTGTGGATATACTTAATGCAGGCGGACTTGTTAAGGCGATGAGAAAGCTTAATGGTCTTGACTAAGGCAGGGAGAGGTAAGAATAATGGGACATACAATTATTGAGAAGATTATTGGAAAGAATATTGGAAAAGAAGTAAAGCCGGGAGATATTGTAACTGTTAATGTTGACAGAGTGATGATTCACGATATTTTTATTCCATTTGTTAAAGAGAAATTCGAAGAGATGGGATTCACTAAGATATGGGATCCTGACAAGGCAGTTCTTATATATGACCACCTTGTTCCAGCAAGTCAGGTTGATGATACAAGACATTTCCGTATTGGTAATGAATTTGTGGAAGAATACGGAATGAAGAATATCCACCGTTCAGATGGAATCTGCCATCAGTTAATGACGGAGGCAGGTTATGTAAAGCCGGGAGATATCGCATTTGGTACAGACAGCCACACAACAACATATGGCTGTGTTGGCGCATTTTCATCAGGTATCGGATATACAGAGATGGCAAGTGTATTAGGAACAGGTCAAATGTGGGTTAAAGTTCCACAGACTATCAAGGTAACAGTTAATGGAAAGCTCCCAGCTAATGTCCGTTCTAAGGATATTATATTAAGGCTTATCGGTGACCTCGGCGCAGACGGTGCAACTTATCAGGCACTTGAATTCACAGGCTCAACAATTGATGAGATGAGTGTTGCAAGTCGTATGACTATGTCTAACATGGCTATTGAAGCAGGTGCTAAGTGCGCACTCTTCACACCAGATGAGAAGACAGCAGAATACTGTAATGTAGAACTTACAGATGAATTAAAGAATTTAAAGGGAGATTCTGATGCGGTATATGCAAGAGAGATTACATATAATGCAGAGGATTTGGTTCCTGTTCTTGCATGTCCATCACAGGTAGATAACATAAAGCCAGTCACAGAGCTTGCTGGTACAGTAGTAGACCAGGTATTTATAGGTTCATGCACTAATGGAAGATTAGAGGACCTTCAGTGTGCAGCAGCAATTCTTAAGGGTAAGAAGGTTGCTTCATTCGTCAAGTTGATAGTAACTCCTGCAAGCCGAAAGATATATAAGGAAGCTCTTGATGATGGAACACTTGAGACACTTGTTGAAGCCGGAGCAATTGTTACACATCCGGGATGTGGATTATGCTGTGGACGAACAGGCGGTATTCTTACTGACGGAGAGGTCGTTGTTGCAACTAACAACAGAAACTTCCTCGGAAGAATGGGAACAAGCAAGGTTAAGATATTCCTTGCATCCCCTGCTACAGCGGCAGCAAGTGCTATTGCAGGAAAGATTGTGGAAGCTTAAGAGATAGACTTCACATAATTTCTGAAATTCTTAGATAATATAATATTGTGATAAAGGGAGGCATATTCTACTGAGGATATGCCTTCTATGTAATTAGGGGTGTAAGTTATATTTACAAGACCAGAAAGCATGTCAACAGCCTTATTATACGCAACGGCAGCTTCTGGCTCGGAAGCGAATTCACCGAGTATATAGTCGCCATTAATATGAATTCTGGTTCTGTACATAATTTGTCCGTTTTTAGTAAACTGGGAAACACCATTGTATTTATTGACAACGAGAATATTCTCGTACCTGTAATCATGGATATCCCCATTTTTAAATATATAATCTCTGCCTTTTACAGAGTGGCTTCTGACCCCAAATCTTGAGAGAATACTTGTCTGCATGCCATAATCATTTACAAAATAATACCCGCCACGGCTCATAATTGTGTGGTTGGAATAGTAAAAAAGGTCATCAGTAGAAAATTGTAAAACCTCATGTTCATTAAGAAAATACAGAAAATACCTATGACACATATATATAGGTGTCTTTATATATATGTTGTTATCCCTGAAATTAATAAGTGAAATATATTTACTCCAAGAGAGAGTCATTGCTTCATTGTATGAAGTTGTTCTGTGTTCAGTATCAATCCAGTGCTTGGAAGGATTGCTGATTACTTCACATGCTTCGTTATACATGGTATGGCAGGCTGTCTCGTCAGAGGAACTTCCAAGACTGATGTGTTTATTTTTGTATGTAAATGATGCACGGTAATATGTTTCGCCGCTTTTCTTTTTTGTCTCGTAAACTCCTGTCATGAGATTCCCCCCCAATTTATACATTCATTCCATGTGCTATTTGATACTATCATTGATATAAAGATTATAACATATATTAATGGTGTATATAGATATAATTATACATAATGCAAAGGTGAAATTAAAATGTAATTCGTACATAAGGGTATTGTTTTTGCACAGAAGTCTGTTGTATAATATCAAAAGCCTACGACATTTACGCAGGCACACTATATTAATTATGAGGTGGATTAAAGATGAGCATGTTCTACAGAAGTACTAGAGACGACAGTGTTAAGGTTACTGCATCACAGGCTATATTAAAGGGTCTGGCAGCAGACGGAGGACTTTTTGTACCAGAGAGTATTCCATCATTAGATAAAAGCTTAGAAGAATTATCTAAGATGAATTATAAGGAAGTTGCTTATGAAGTTATGAAGCTTATGCTTGATGATTTTACAGAGGAAGAACTTAAGAGCTGTATAGACAGAGCTTATGATTCTAAGTTTGATACAGAGGAGATGACTCCACTTGTTAAAGTTGAGAATGAATATTTTCTTGAACTTTTCCACGGAGCTACAATAGCTTTCAAGGATATGGCACTTTCTATACTTCCACATCTTCTTACAACTTCTGCAAAGAAGAACAATGTCAAGAATGAAATTGTCATTCTTACAGCTACATCAGGAGATACAGGAAAGGCTGCTTTAGCTGGATTTGCCAATGTTCCTGGAACTAAGATAATCGTTTTCTATCCTAAGAATGGTGTAAGTCCAATTCAGGAGAAGCAGATGGTTACACAGAAGGGTGATAATACATATGTAATTGGTATCAAGGGTAACTTTGATGATGCACAGACAGGTGTTAAGAACATTTTCTCTGATAAGGAATTAGAGAAGGTTATGAATAATGCCGGATTCCAGTTCTCATCAGCTAATTCAATCAATATCGGAAGACTTGTTCCACAGATTGTCTACTATGTATATGCATATGCCAAGTTATTAGCTAATGGAGAGATTAAGGATGGAGAGAAGATTAATGTAGTTGTTCCTACAGGTAACTTTGGTAATATATTAGCAGCATTTTATGCTAAGAATATGGGACTTCCTATTAACAAGTTTATATGTGCATCTAATGAGAATAAGGTATTATATGACTTCTTTACAACAGGTGAGTATGACAGAAACAGAGAGTTCGTTCTTACAACTTCACCATCTATGGATATCCTTATCTCAAGCAATCTTGAAAGACTTATATACAGAATTGCCGGTAACAACGCAGCTAAGAATGCAGAGCTTATGGCTTCATTAAAGTCTGAAGGAAAGTATAAGATTACTGATGATATGAAAGCACAGTTAGCTGATTTCTATGGTAACTATGCTACAGAGGCAGAGGATGCTGCTACAATTAAGAAGATATATGAAGATTGTGGATATGTAATCGATACTCATACTTCAGTTGCTGCAACTGTATATGACAAGTACAGAAAGGAAACAGGCGATACAACTAAGACTGTTATTGCATCAACAGCAAGCCCATATAAGTTTACAAGAAGCGTTATGAATGCAATTGATTCTAAATACGATTCAATGGGAGATTTTGAGCTTGTAGATGAACTTAGCAAGATAAGTAATGTCAAAGTTCCTAACGCAATTGAAGAAATCAGAACGGCACCTGTTCTTCACGATACTGTGTGTGAAGTAAATGAAATGTGCAACAGTGTTAAGAAGATTCTGGGAATTTAATATATTAGTACGGATATAGAGACATAATAATAGAGACTGCAGCATTAAGAAAAATAATGCTGCAGTCTTGTTTTCTTTAATCATATAAATATTTCAAATAATCCTTGCAATAAATCATATTCTATGATAGACTTTCGATTAGTATGGTAAACTTATAGAAATATAAGGGCACAAAGCTGGAAGTCTAAGGTTAATACTATGATGGTTCGGTTGCATTTAAAGTTTTTCATGACTTTAAATGCTTTTTTTTTACCCAAAAATATGAGGGGAGAAAATTCAATAATGAAAGCACTAGTTACAGCATTAACTGCCGTTACCTTTCTGTCACCTGTATTCTATGGAACTGTGGGATTAATTCTTTCACTTATTGTACATAAGAACACAGATATCAGAAAAGTAATAAAGAAAATACTTATAACACAGGCGGCATTCCTGAGCCTTATCATGGCCCTGGGAGCAGTATATGGTGGATTATCTGCCGCAGTCACACTCCTGTTTAAGGGGAAAATATCCATTAATACAATGAAAAGAATAATCATGTGTATCACATGGACTGCAACATACCTTATACTGCCGGTATATACATCTGTTGCAGCGTCAGTCCTTACAGCACGAAGCCGTCAGAAAAGGTACTACATTACCGGTTCTGCCAGGGTACTTGTCCTGGAAATAATAAATCTTGCATTCGGGACAGCTGTTAACGAAATAACCGCGGCATCTGCAGAAAGCACTGCCGGAATTATCGTAAAAGGCATCATATACACAGTCACAGGTCTTTTTGACATGATAATAATTCTTAAAATATATGGATTTTTCGATGGTACAAGATATGACAGGTTCTTTGGCAGGAAAACCGGAAGAGCCGTAACATCTGTCATGTTATGCCTGTGCCTGGCTGCACCAGTGCTTACGCCGTCTGCCATGACAGTACAGGCTTCTGCCGGTCCAGTTAAAAGGAAAGCAGATACCGGAAAAATACAGGCAGAATTCCAGACAGATAATGACAGGGCAGAAATGACATCCGCCGGTAACGCCAGTGAAGAACTTCCCAAAAATCCGTCAGGATATTATAAACAGGCAGAGCCTGAGGGAGAGCTCATTGCTGCAAATGATACCTCAAGAACATACAGGACGGGGGAAAAGACATATGTGACCATGATAGCCGGAACCGCATCCGAATATGAGAACAGTGACGGAACATATTCAAGGATAGACAATACACTTGTAAGAAAGAACGGAAGCTATCAGAACAGGGCCAATGACTACAAGGTAAAGCTGCCGGCAGAAATCAGTGCAGGAAAAGGCATAACAGTATGCAGGGATGGAAAGAAAAGCATAGAGCTTATCCCTTCAGGTGGGGATTTTACCAGAAGCAGGACATCAGATAATGCTATCCTTTATAGCAGCGTATACGATGGCATAGATTACCAGTATACAGTTCTGGAAAATAAAATAAAAGAAGACATAATTCTTAACAGACATACGGACAGGAATACATTCCGGTTCATAATAAAGGCTGCCGGATACAATGTAATACTTAAGAATAATGCAGTACTTATATATGAAGATGACGAAAAGACACCTGTATATACCATTGCAGCACCCGTTATGACAGATGCATCAGGAGAAGCATGCTTTGATATTAATCTGGCTATGGAGAATTCAGATATAAGTTCAGGATATGTTATTACCATGACAGCAAACAGCCAGTGGCTGGATGCAGCAGAGAGGGCATATCCAGTAAGAATAGATCCTACAATAACCATAGATTCTGACTGCATAGGTCTTTACTGTGTTGAGCAGGGGTCAGAAAACAGTGTAATAGGAGACAATAACTTTCCATACAGCGGATATGATGATGGGGAAACAAGTGGTAATCTCGGACTATATGGACAGGCGCACCTGATGACACGTACATATGTGTCACTGGATTATGATTTCTCACAGATATCAACTGAGGCAGATATCAGTCATGCGTCATTTGATATATACCAGTATACAGGATGGAGCGGTGGAGAAACTAATTTCTGTCTGTACACAGCAGATGAAAGCTGGGACGGAAGTTCACTTACATGGGCATCCCAGACAGATATGAGCCATACATATGTTTCAATGTGCCAGGCCTGTGATGGAGCTGGATGGTTAAACTTCGACATAACAGATACTGTCAATGACTGGGTACAGGGTCTGTCCGACAACAACGGATTCGTAATCAAGGCAGAAGATGAAAGAAACATGCAGGCAGAGGTATTCCATAACAGGAATGGCAGCAATCCTCCACAGATATCAATAGAATGGAGTATTCCTGATCCGGTAGATACAGATTATCCTCTCGATGAAACAACCATTAACCTGCGTCCAATGACAGAAAAGAGCATGGATGGACAGCTGCAGTTTGATGCTGTATTTGCCGATGGAACAGCTTCGCCCGGGGCAGAGGTGAATTACTGTCTTACACCGGAAACAGAAGCTGAAAGCAGTGGAACAGCCATTGCTGGCATGAGTTACAGATACCCTGATAATACAATGTATAATGAACAGCTTCCAGCTGCGACAAAGTATAAGTCAAAGGATTCCAACTGGCAGAGCATACTGTTCTCTGCCATGATGTATGATACTTCATATAAGGTAAAAGCTCATGCAGTACTGGCAGGAAGAACCGGAAAAGAAAGTTCAAGTGACAGCTTTGTAATATATAAGATAAAGCAGACAGATACGCTTCCATATATAGCTGATTATTATGGAGTTGGTCTTGACCAGCTGATGAGGGACAATAAGGTATCTGATACGCTTCTTGTGGAGAATAACACTATATTTATAAGAAACCCACAAACAGAAGAACCATATTCACCGGAGGAGCCGGATGAAAACGCTAAAAAAGCGATAGACAGTGCCCTTATGGGAAGAGGTTTCCACTGTGAATATGGTTATGAGCCGGTAAACCTTAATACAGGTAACTTCATACTGGAAGCACAGGATGCATCTGTAACAGAATATAACAGTGAATTCACCATAGACAGGACATATAATGCGAAACGAAGTGGAAACAGTTCGCTGTTTGGCAGGGGATGGAGCTTTTCATACGATGAAAAGCTTGGTAAAAAGGCTGATGGAAGCATAACATACTCCACAGGGGATGGAAAAATACTGTACTTTAAGCCGGATGGAAATGGAGGGTACACAAGTCCGGATAACTATAACTATATTATAACACTGGAGCCTTATACTCAGGATGAAGAGACTCTCATAAAATACAGGATTACAGACAGTGATGGAAGTTTCAAAGTATTCAATGCATGGGGACTTTCTGAGAGCATTACAGATGCTTATGGAAAGACAACAGAAATATCATATGATGATAAATATCAGATAAATAGGATAACATCAGCATATGACAATTCATATATCATCAGCCATGACGGATATGGCAGGATAAGCAGCATTACCCTGCCTAACGGGGCTGTTACGGAATACAGATATGATGACAGCGGCAATCTTGTGGAATACAGGGATGCCAATGGTAATGTTATCCGCTATGAGTATGATTCACATCACAGAATGACAGAATGGTATGATCAGGACAACACAAGGATAATAACCAACGTATATGATGATAATGACAGGGTAACCAGTCAGACAGATGCTGATGGGAATATAGTTACATTCACATATTCCGAAGGAGAGACCCGTACAACAGACAGCAATGGTAATATTACAATATATAATTATGATGAATATTACCGCACAGCCAAAGTAACATACAGCTATGGAAGAACAGAAGAATACTCATATGATGCATCAGGAAATCTGTCTTCAGATTCTGATTATTCATATACATATGACAATAATGGAAACCTGCTTTCAAAAACCAGAAAAGACGGCAGGTCTGTTAACTATGCCTATAATGGAAGAAACCAGATAACACAATATACAGATTACAGCGGTAATAAAACATCATATTCATATGACGCATCCGGAAATCTTACGGAAATCACATATGCTGATGGCAGCAAGACAGCTTATGAATATGATGAACTTAACAGGCTTGTAAAAGAAACAGGGCAGGATGGAAACACAGTCATCCGCAGCTATACAGGAGCATTAGTATCATCATGCACAGACGCTGATGGAAATACAGCTTCGTACAGCTATAATTCCATGGGAAAGTTAATAACCCTTACAGATGCTGCCGGAAATATAACACGTTATATGTGGGATAAGGCAGGAAACCAGACAGGAACGCAGGCACCTGACGGGGGATTTACAGAATATACCCTTAATAAGAGCGGCAATGTAACTGCAGTCACAGATGCACTCGGATACAGGACAGACTTTGAATATGATGGAAACCGCAACATAATAAAAGCAACTGATCCAGAGGGAAATGCTGTTACCTGCACATATGATGGCAACGGCAATAAACTCGATAGTACAGATGCAGAAGGAAATAAGACTATCTATATGTATGATGCAGGAAACAGGCTTGTTAAGATGGTAACAGCAGATGGAGCAGTTACTGCTAATACATATAACACAGAAGGTCTTCTTACAAAGATAACAGATACTTACGGAAGACAAACCTGTTATGAGTATGACACATCACTTAAGAAAGTGATAAAAGAAACTGATGCAGACGGCAATGTAACTGGATATTCATATGATGCAGACGGCAGACTGACACAGATAACATACCCGGACGGACTTAGTAAGACCTTCATCTATGATAAAACAGGAAAAGTCATAAGGACAACACAGGAGAACGGACTGGAAATATTATATGCATATGATAAGGCAGGAAGACTGATTAAAAAGACCATTAATAATGAAAACACATATACATATGAGTATGACAATAACGGAAATCTGATATCAGAGACAGATCCGGAAGGAAACAGGACATCATACACATATGATGTCTGCAACAGACAGAACAGCTGTACTGACGCTGCCGGAAATAAAACAGCATATGCATATGACAGTAACGGAAATCTGCTGGCTGTGATGGATGCAACAGGCAACAGTAAGAGCTACACATATGATAAGAACGGAAATGTTATAACAGCAACAGATGCCAATGGCGGAGTGAAGCATTTTGCATATAACAAAACAGGACTGCTTATATCTGAAAAAGATGCAGAGGGCAATGTTACCAACTATGCCTA
>CAMDYG010000032.1 GCA_945910225.1 uncultured Eubacterium sp.
TCTGCCTGGCTTTCCTTTATGCTTTCTCTTTCGCTCTCTGCCTGGCTTTCTCTTATGCTCTCCTGTATACTCTCATCGTTATTATCTGACTGACTTTCATTTACATCAGCACTTTCACTTTCTGCCTGAGTTGTTTCCTGTTCATATGCATCTGATATAAAATGCATCTCGCCATTTAAATTAACAAATGTTTTTGCAATAACCCTTCCATTGCATGTATTTTCAAGTTCAACATCTGAATCCGGTGCAACAACAATTCCACATACCTCAGCAATTTTTACTTTTCCCTTAACATCAACCGCATTCAATATGACTGTCTGCGCAATATCACAATCTTTAAGGCTAGCTGAGTTAGTATCATTAATTTTCATTCTTTTAATAGCAAGATCACCATCTGCATCAAGAAAATTAATTATTACAAACTGTCCGTCAGCCTTATTGACTACATCTATCTTATCCTGAAATTCAGTAACATTCCCAACATGAAGATTAACTACAACAATCTGTTTGTCCTTCTTTGATTCAAGATCTATTTTAATTTTATTATCAGCATTATCAATCACTATATCCGCTTCATCATCAGACATAGATGCATACTTTCTAAATGCTTCTGCCACTTTCTGTCTGGCAGCAGTAACATCCATATAATCCGGTGCATAATATATCTTTATAAAATCCCTGCAATTAGCAATATTAATAACAGCACCCGTCCTGTTGTTTAATGAATCCCCCTCTAATGCATATATCTTTGATTCATCAGGACGATAATCATAATTAAATCCAAGAACAAGATTATCAAATGTTTCTTTATCAATCTGCATGAGAGATGTATCATCTATATTTCTTATATATGTAGTTCCCATACTCTTATTAAATACTGACCAGCTGTAATAATTAGCTGTTGAATGTAACATATTAACAGCAAAGTTAGTCTGATTATGATTATTATTAGTAAATTCCTCTGCCACAACTCCATATGGCTTGGCCGTTCCCAAAAGTTTCTCCAATACATCCTGCGTCTTAGAATATGCTCCAGCCTTCATTGAGCTTCCAATAACAACTGAACCCACAACAAGTACACCCGCCATAGCCGCTGCTACAATCTTCTTAACCCCTGCATTAAGTCTGACAAACTTTTTAAAATTCATTATTTCCTCCATAATCCCTTAATAAATTCATTTCTGAACAGTAACTATATTTCTCTCACAAATCGTATGATATCACTGGTACAGAAGTACCACTTCCCTCTTTTAGGGGTATTTTAACAAATATAATTAAAAAAATCCGTATGAAACGCCTTTCAGACCGGCACTTCATACGGACTTATATAAATTAATATATTTTATGCTTCAAGACTTCTGTTCATTGCAGACTCTAATGCATCTATAGATGCTCTTATAATATCATGGTCAATACCTATACCGAAGTAACTCTTTCCATCTTCTCCTGTTATTCCAACATATGCAATAGCACTTGAATCTGATCCCTTCTTTAATGAATGTTCTTCATAACAGAATATATCGCATGGCTTTCCAAAATGATCTGCAAGTGCGTTGCTTACTGCATCAAGACGTCCATTTCCACCTGCTTCTATATTCTTTCTCTCTCCATCCTGTTCAACTGTTACTACAGTCTGAATTCCATCGATCTGTTTAAAATGTACTTCTGTAATCTTAAATATTGGTGTATGTTTCTTATATCTTCTCTCAAATATCTCAAGGACTTCATCTGGAGAAAGTTCCTTATGGTTAACATCAGAAACATCCTTAACAGCATATCCAAGATCTTCTCTCATAGCCTTAGGAACAATCATTCCATAATTATGCTCAAGAATATAAGCAACTCCGCCCTTACCAGACTGGCTGTTAATTCTGATAACATCTGAATCATATGTACGTCCTACATCTTCCGGATTAATAGGAAGATATGGAACTGTCCACTTATTAGGATCATTCTCAATTCTGTAATGCATTCCCTTAGATATAGCATCCTGATGAGAACCAGAGAAAGCTGCAAATACAAGCTTTCCACACCATGGATGACGATCATCAATCTTCATCTGTGTAAGTCTTTCAAATACTTCTGCAAGATGTGGCATATCAGAAAGATCAAGTTCCGGATCAACTCCCTGCATATACATATTCATTGCAAGTGTAATGATATCCACATTACCAGTTCTCTCTCCATTACCAAAAAGTGTTCCCTCAATTCTGTCTGCACCAGCAAGAAGTCCTAACTCAGCATCAGCAACACCTGTTGAACGATCATTATGTGGATGAAGAGATATAATAACGTTCTCTCTGTTATGCATATTCTTAGACATATATTCAATCTGGCTTGCAAATACATGTGGAAGCGACATCTCAACTGTAGCTGGAAGATTGATAATACATTTCTTATCAGGAGTTGGCTGCCATATATCAACTACAGCATTGCATACCTCAAGTGCATATTCCGGCTCTGTTCCTGTAAAACTCTCTGGGCTGTATTCAAAAAGGAAATTACCACCATCTGCTTCAGCAAGTTCCTTTAATAACTTAGCTCCATCAATTGCAATCTGCTTAACCTCTTCCTTAGACTTCTTAAACACCTGTTCTCTCTGAGCTAAAGATGTAGAATTATATACATGTACAATAGCTCTTGGAGCCCCCTTTACTGCCTCAAATGTTTTCTTAATGATATGTGGTCTTGCCTGTGTAAGAACCTGAATTGTAACATCATCAGGAATCATATTCTTCTCTATAAGTGTACGGCAGAATTCATATTCTGTCTCTGATGCAGCTGGGAAACCAATTTCAATTTCCTTAAATCCTACTTCTACAAGCATCTTAAAAAATTCAAGCTTTTCATTAAGGCTCATTGGTTCTACAAGTGCCTGGTTTCCGTCTCTCAAATCTACAGAACACCAAATAGGTGCCTTGTCAACATATTCCTTGTTTACCCAGTCATTGCACTTTACTGGTGGCATAAAATAGCCTCTTTCATACTGTCTGTAATCAAACATTTCTAAACCTCCATTAAAATAATATGTGTTCATAATAAGTAAAAACCCTAATTAAAGCAAGCATAAAAAAATCTTTCGCCTATGGACACTTATGTCCAAAGAGACGAAAGATATATCATCCTACGCGTTACCACTCTTCTTCATAGCTATGCTATGCACTCACTGAATACGTACATCTCTGTATTATATTCTGTCCACTATAACGGTTGGCATCCGGCTACTCCTACTTCTCATTAATGATGATTTCAGATAGCAGCTCCAAGGCGAGTTCAATAAGTTCCTTCCACTGCCTCACACCACCCGGCAGCTCTCTGACTCTGGTTCTTACCTAATAGTCCTCTTCATAGCATTTACTTATTATCTGTGTTTATTATAATTGCCATGTTTCATAAAGTCAAGCAGAAATTCCAGTTCCTCATCAGAAACATTCTTATCTGAGTATCTCGCTTTCTCATAATCAGCTGTTATTCTATCTGCATACTGTTCATCAGAAGTAATATTACCTCTTGTAATATCCTCTGGCTGCATATTGGCAAGTTTATCCATAGATGGTCCATTCTTTTTATTATTACGGACTACAGCTTTCTTAAATGCCTTTCTGTATTGCAGATTAACAGGCATACTGCTTTTTTGTTCACTATCTTTTTCTTTTCTCAGCCTGCGCTCTTCTTTTCTGTCTTTGCCAATAAACTCTATCTTGTCACCATTATCATCCCTGGCTTCTTTGAACTTTTTGGTATATCTGTATATAAGATATATCGTAAGTGCCAGCAATGCAATTATAACAACAACTGCAAAAGCCGTAAACAAAGCCCCCATCACAGGATTGTCATCAAACTCCATTGCGCTTGGTGCAACTCCATCCCCTTCACTTTCAGTCTGTGTAGGTGTTTCAACATATTTAACTTCTTCATCTTTCTCCCGCATTATTACAAGCAGGAACTTCAGAATATATTTTAATGCATACATTATTCCAGCGCCGGCTATAGAAAATATATTACCATAACGCCCCTGATAGAACACTACCATTCCTGCTATCATTAACATTGATATAACAACTGCCATTATGGCATTAATCTTTATCATTCTTTTCGCTGGAAACTCTGATTTACCAACATTACTTAAAAACAGCTCATTAAGTGCCTTAACCTGATTACCTGCAAATGTAAGAAGAATAAATACTACAAAAAAGAATACCTCACAACCCATAAGCACGCTGCTGTCAGCCTGTCCACCAATTATGCATCCAATAACCATAATAGCGCAGTAATATACCGGCACGCTCTCTCCTGTCTGAAGTATAGCTTTTTTCTCATCTTTTCCAATGTCATCAATGCCATTGCCATATTGCGACATGTTCATATATTCCGTTTTTCGCACATTTGCAAACCTTATGCTCATCGACCTTATACATACAGCCAGATTACACACAATATACGCAGTAACTTCTGCATCTGTTCTTCCTGCAATAACAGCCATAACAATAAATATTCCATGAATCAGCGCAAACAGAAAGAAAGGCTTTATATACTTTCTTGCAAAATATGACACAACAACAGGTATACACATCATTAATACATATGCCATATAATCTGCCGGTTTTCTTGTTATTCCAAGTATGACCATTGCAGAAAAAGCCATAAATACAATACACTGATTGAGGATTTCAATTACCGACCTTGTTATTCTCAATTGTCTGTTACCAGAAATGGTTCCTGACTTATCCATAAATTGTCTCCTCTTAATTAACATTCCATTCCACAGGCTCCACATTACACTCGTCAAGTGTGTATTCACATCCTGGAAGATGTGGTACAATCCACACAAAACTTTGTGGTTCCTGTATTATCTGTGATATTATCATTTGAAGTTTCTTTCTTCTGCTTGATGATATCATCACATATATACAATCCGTAAAATCACTGTCAGCACAGCCATCAATTCTTTTCTTCAGTGTATCCGCATACTCTTCCATAGAAATATGCGTGTCAATTCTTGCAAGTGCAGTATTAATACAATTAAGATGACCTGCTCCTGCACCTCTGCGCACTATTGTCTGCTCTTTGGTATCTGTATCACATCCGTTACATATCATTGACACATTAACTCCCTGTGCAATAAGCATCTCTGACAATCCTGCTGCAATGCTTATTGCCTCTTCATCTACAGTGTCGTGTCTTAACGCCCCATCCTCTTCAAGATTAAGAAGTATGCATACGTTACGGCTTACAGATTCATCATATTCATTAACCATCAGCGAACCTGTTTTCCCTGTTGCTTTCCAGTTAACATTCTTAAGGCTGTCATTACTTGTATAATCTCTTATACCTCTGAACACAAACGGATCATCCATAAGATATTTCCTGCGTTGTACTTCGCCTGTTACTCTTGTATTAACCAGTCTTAGCTGCTTCATATCTGCCACTTTCGGATATACAGTAATCTGACAATCATTATCATATTTTATAACATTTATTTCATTCATAAATGGTCCGGAAAATGTTATCTCCAGTCCGGATATTTTAAACACACCTCTTTTAGTACATTTTAATGGTATCCTTCTCGTTATCCTCTGATTAGATAAGAATGAAAACACGTCATTTCTATACACTTTATCTGATACACTTGAATTAGTATCAACATCTGTAAACTGTAATTCTCTTCCAATCTGAAACTTAAGATTAACACATGGTAATGGAAGTACTTTTGCATTGGTAACAATCTCTGTCAGATAAATGGTATCATCTTTTACAGC
This sequence comes from uncultured Eubacterium sp., assembly GCA_945910225.1. GTDB lineage: Bacteria > Bacillota > Clostridia > Lachnospirales > Lachnospiraceae > Lachnospira. Next base: position 5,760 of record CAMDYG010000032.1, read on the forward strand.
ATAATTTTTATCAAATTTCACGTCCACAGATAACCCCTTATTCCAGTTGTGACGGAACACCTGCTTTACAATCAGATATACTATAAGTACACCAACAAGCATAAACAATACATTCATTATTTAGTCCATTCTTCAGTAGGGACAGTTGTCTTATCAACTATGTCCTTAATGATCTGTTCTTTATTATCTCTGTTCATATATCCTGTCTGCAATACAATCCTGTGTGCCCAAACATAAGGAGCAAGCATTTTAACATCCTCTGGCACCACATATTCTCTTCCCTTAACATACGCATAAGCCCTTACAGCGTTAAGCATACCTAAAGTTCCTCTTGGACTTATACCTATAGATACATTCTCTGTTTCCCTGGTCTGTCTTGCAAGCTGTGTTATATAATCAAGCAAAACAGGATGAACATAAACATCTCTTGCAGCTGCCCTCATTGCTGTAACATCTTCACATGTAGCAGTCTCTTTTAATTCTTCTGCCGGGTTTCCTTTTAAAAATCTGTTAAGTATAAGCACTTCCTCTTCTTTTTCAGGATATCCCATATTAATCTTCATAAGAAATCTGTCAAGCTGAGCCTCTGGCAAAGGATATGTTCCTGTTGTCTCTATAGGGTTCTGTGTTGCTATTACTGTAAATGGCTCCTGTAATACAGTAACAACACCATCAACAGTTACCTGATGTTCTTCCATACATTCAAGCAAAGCCGACTGAGTCCTTGGAGTAGCTCTGTTAATCTCATCTGCAAGAATAATATTAGCAAAGACTGGTCCTTTTCTAAATACAAAATCTGCTTCCTTCTGGTTAAATACATGAACTCCTGTTATATCAGATGGAAGAAGATCCGGAGTAAACTGAATTCTTGAAAACTCCCCTGCAATACTTTTAGCAAATGTCTTTGCCATAACTGTCTTTCCTGTTCCTGGTACATCCTCCAGAAGTACATGTCCACCTGCTATAATGCATGTGAGCACAAGCTCTGAAACTTCTCTTTTGCCTACTATTACTCTGTCTACATTATCAAGTATATCATTAACCTTACTCATAGCTCCTCCATAACGAACATATTTAAAACTACTCAGAGTATAACAAAAAAACTGCCAGATAAGCAAGTATCTGGCAGTGGATTTGAATCATTAATTGTCTGTTGGCATTTCCTGGTTGACATCAATTCCCCGTGGTGCTACTGGTGTAGAGAAAACAATCTGGGTACTTGTTCTTCCGAACTTCTGAAGCTGTCCTATAAATGTATCAAGCTCCATTGTACTAGGAAACATTACCTTAAGAAGCATTGAATAATTACCCGTTACACAATTACATTCAACTACATTAGGGCATGATTTTATAAATGGATAAAAATCCGGTTTCTGGACTGGTGCAACTTCGAGATTAATAAATGCCGTAATATGATATCCCAGCTTTAACTGATTAATCTTAACTTCATAGCCTTCAATTATTTCTTCCTTTTCAAGTCTCTCAATTCTTGCTGAAACTGCCGGTGAAGATAAAAATACTTTCTCTGCCAGAGCCTTAAGTGGCATCCTGGCATTCTGCTGTAAAAGTGTAATTATTTTCTTATCGATTTTATCCATAATCATTCCTCCTTGGATTTATTACAAAAGGGGACAATCCCAGTTATATAACATAACTAAAATTGTCCCCTTTGACTTAAAATATTAACTTGAATATAATATACACCTAAGATAATAAAATAGCAAGCCTTTTTTCTTTATTTTCATTGCTTTTAAACATAATATTTGTTAGAGTATAGAAAATACTAGTGCTAGCGATAGCAGATTGGAGATATTATGGATAATCAGGATTATAATACTGTTACTCTCATGTTAGATGATAATACAGAATGTGAATGTGCAATCGTGCGCATATTCCCAGCTGGTGACAATCAGTACATTGCTCTTCTTCCTCTTGAAGGAGAGGCTGCTGACAATGATGAAGTATATCTGTACAGATATAAAGTTGATGGCAATAACGAACCCGTTCTTGAAAATATTGAAACAGATGAGGAATACGAAATAGTATCAGATGCCTTCGATGAAGAATTAGATGCTATGGAGTATGAAGAATTGTACGAAGAAGAGGATAACGAGTAGTTGTTATTATATCCTCAAGAAATCTCGAACACGCTGTATCTTTATTGTATCTTTTCTTAGGGTACATAAGATACAGCTTTTCCTTTGCTCTTGTAACCGCAACATAAAAAAGCCGTCTTTCCTCTTCTATCTGTTTATCGAGTACAGCCTTTGAATATGGAATTATCCCTTCACACACATCTACAACAAATACAGTTCTGTATTCCAGACCCTTAGAGCCATGCATTGTTATGAAATGTACACCTCTCTCTTCCTTTTCATCATTAGTGTCATTATCAGTTCTGGCAATACCATTCATCCATTCTCCAATCGTTATATACTTTAATGCCTCATTCTGCAGCTGGGATATAATGCCATAGATGGCTTCCCTGTTAATTCTATGTTCATATATATATTCATCAATATACCTGTCATAGCCAATCTTCTTTCTTATGTAGTTAATAGCTGCAAATGGACTCATATTCTTAATCATGTTCATATCCATCTCAAAATCATTAATTCTGCCAGCCATTGCTTCATTGCAATTATATATGCTCTTCAACGTCTGCATATCAAATGGATCTGTTACATACGATCGTGTTATATAGCGCATAGGCTTATTGATTACTCTCAGGTAATCATTTCTCCTGCAGCTTCCCATCGCAATATTAAGATATGAGATAATATCTTTAGATATCCAGTGATCGTACAGATTCTGTGCCTTTCCACTTCCAACGCATGGTATTCCTTCTGTCACTGCCCTTGTCATAAAAGTGTCACCAACAACATTAGTTCTTGAAAGGACTGCAATATCATCATAATCAACCCCTGAATCATTAAGTCTTTTCAATTCCGAAACAAGATAATTCTGTTCATCATCATATGTTAAAAATTCACATATATTAACCGGTTCTCCCATGACAGATGACGACCTGATATCCTTGGCAAATCTATGCTGGTTCTCTTCAATAATAACTCTTCCTGTCATGACTATATTAGCTGATGACCTGTAATTAATATCAAGATATATCTTCCTTGCATCTGTATATATCCTTGAGAATTCAAACATAATTGACGGACTTGCTCCCCTGAATCCATATATACTCTGGTCGTCATCCCCAACAACAAACAGATTCTTATACTTATCTGCCAATATACATATCACTTCAAACTGTGTCTTATTAATATCCTGAAATTCGTCTATCAATATATATCTGTACTTATCCTGCCACGCTTTCCTGTAATCAGCCCTTGCTTTCAAAAGCTTAAGACTTTCAATCACCATATCATCAAAATCAAGCAGCCCTTTTGTGGTAAGCATGTGCATATATCGATTATATATTCTTCTGAAACTCCCCTCTGGAATTCCGGCTGCCTGATAAGAATCTATATCCTTCTGTCCATTCTTGACCAGACTAATCTGTGATAAAACATTATTAACAGCTTCCGTCTCATCATCATACTCCAATTCAAGCATACACAATTCATCTCTCACAAAATTATACTGATTCTGTGCCTTAATGATGCATCTTGAAGAGTAATTATATGCATTCTTAAGAATCGTAAAAAATACAGCATGAAAAGTTCCAAACGTAACCGCAGTTCCTTTTCCTTCTGAAATATTACTAAATCGTGCTTTCATCTGAACCGCCGCTGCCTTAGTAAAGGTTATCACAAGAATATCCGATGGACTTACCCCTAAATGTTCAATCAGATACTTCACCCTGTTAGTAAGAACTGCTGTCTTTCCTGACCCCGGACCAGCTATTACCATGCATGGTCCTTTATCATGCTGGATAGCCTGTTTCTGTGCCTCATTAAACTCCAATTACCACCCCTAAAAAAAATAACTAATATACCATATGTATATTAGTTATTATATATAGATACTATTCGTTTGTCAATTCTTTTAGTATATTTTTGTTATTAATAACTTGTTATCTTATCATCTGAATCATCAGTATTAGAAATGCTTTTAATAACAACATAATATTCTACCTGAGGATTAACTCTTACCAGTACCCTGTCACCTTCTTTATGGCCTAACAGTGCCTGTCCTAACGGAGATTCAATACTCACCATTCCACTTAATGAATCTGCCCTTATGGTAGTAACTATCTTTACTGTTTCAGTGCTTTCATCATCCTCATAATACACCTCAACAGTATTATTAACCCCGACTTCGTCATCAGCTGATTCGTCATCAATAACTGTAGCATTCTTAATAGTTCTCTGCAGATATCTTATACGGCTTTCATTTTTATTTTTAAAGCGCTTGGCAGCATGATATTCAAAATTCTCGCTAAGATCCCCCTGTGCCCTTGTTTCCTTTACATCATCAAGCGCCGCCTTTCTTACCTCATGGATTCTGTATTCAATCTCTTCCTCCATCTTTTTGATATCGTTTTTTGTAAGTTCATGTCCCATAACTAACACCTTCCTTAAATATTATTTAATATAGACCGCCTGACTTAACACATCATTATATCTCTGAAAAAATGTATCTGCATCTCTTACCACTTTTCCTGTTATTGAATCTGCCACTTCAACAGTATTTTCCTGCTCATTATATCCGCTAAGAACCACACAGTGCTCATTAGTCATCCATTCAAAGCTGTTACCATCAATTGTATATGTCTTAGCATAAGTCGTTTTCATATCTTCTGTATTCCATATAATAACAGGTCTGCCATCTGAAAGTATATCTATAATCTGATCTCTTGTGCTGTTGCTTATATTAACCGCCTCATAATCAAGTTCTCTGTCTGAAAAGAATTTATTAGCTGCATTTACAATGACAGGCGCATAACATCCAAATGAATTGTCATTATACACGCTTCCAACAAAAGAAGTAAACATATTATATGTTGACGAATCAAGATAATTATCTGCCATATAATCATTTGTCACATCTATCCCCATATAATTAAGAACCATTGTAAGTGATGTTATTTCACAACCTGAAGGCATATCCGGATATTGGTATATAACTTTAACATCCAATGAAACATTTACATATCCCTGCGTGCTCTCCTGCTGTTCATCAGCAATACTTACATCTTCCGATACATTTTCTGTTGCATTATCCGTTTCATTACCAGTCTCATACTCATCCTGTGCTGCTTCATTTTTCGTCTGCATATCATCTGACACTGATGTTATCTCTGATTCAGCCACATCATTAACCTTAGATGGCTTTAAAATACTACTGATATCAATAATTCCCTTATAATCAGCATAAAAAAACAAACAAACTATCAACGCAAGGAACGATATTCCAAGCACAACAATCTGCCTGCTTTTTCTTTTCTTTTTCTTTATCATATATACCTCTGAAGTACAACATTTAATCCAGCAATCATTATATACCACACCCAATCCCGTTTGCAACGCATAGAACACATTTACAGCTATCTTAATATGATCCGGATAACAGATATTTTATCTTGCACATCTATAAAAATGAGTTATAATAATTAAGCTACAACTTTATTACGGCGTGTGGCTCAGTTTGGTAGAGCGCGTGGTTCGGGACTACGAGGTCGCAGGTTCAAATCCTGTCACGCCGATTTATGCAAGGTTATTCTTTATATATGCAAGAGCTTTACTTACAGGCGGAAGGTTTATAACTATTAATGTTACTACTGCTTCTAATCCAATATAAGATCCATTATATACTATAGAATATATTACCGCACTGTTAAAGAATTCTGGTGTGTACACAGCAAAGAATATCCATCCTGACAGAAACGAACATATGAATCTGCCAACCACTCCTGTTATATATCCCTTAACAAGTCCATGTTTTGAATTCGAGAATATTCCAGATAACCCCAAAGCACCAAATCCCAATATATAATCAAGCATTACCTGTGGTATACTGATTATGTATGGATCTAATACCAACTGAAGCACACCATATGCAAGTGCAGTTGTAAGTCCTGCTCTTATTCCATACCAATATCCAATCAATACAATAAACAACATGCTGAATAAAGTTGCTGCTCCACCCATTGGAAGCCGTATAACTTTAATCATCGATGTCACAACAGCAAGTGCAATAGCCATTGCTGCCAATGCAATGTGTTTTGCATTAATCTTTTTATCAGAATTACGCATTACACAGCCAATCACTAACAGCACAATTATTGCTGCTATAAGTCCGGCATATCCAGCCTTTGTAAGACTATAACTCACTCCACTCTCATCAATTACTTTATTAACGAAAATTTCCATTTATATCCTCACTTCTATATACTTAAAAAGAGAGCCTCTGGATTCTTCCAAAAGCTCTCTGACTTGCTTAACTACCAGATTTTCAATTAGAACTTACCATTCTTAGCAGCTTCCTCGATAGAAACAGCTACAGCTACAGTAGCACCAACCATAGGGTTGTTACCCATTCCGATAAGTCCCATCATTTCAACGTGAGCTGGAACTGATGAAGAACCTGCGAACTGTGCATCTGAATGCATACGTCCCATAGTATCTGTCATACCATAAGAAGCTGGACCTGCTGCCATATTATCTGGGTGAAGTGTACGTCCTGTACCACCACCTGAAGCTACTGAAAAATACTTCTTGCCTGCTTCAAGTCTTTCCTTCTTATATGTACCTGCAACCGGATGCTGGAATCTTGTAGGGTTTGTTGAGTTACCTGTGATTGAGATATCAACATTCTCTTTCCACATGATAGCTACACCTTCTGTTACATCGTTAGCACCATAGCAGTTAACCTTAGAACGAAGTCCGTCAGAGTATGGTGTTCTTGAGATTTCTTTAACCTCGCCTGTTGAGTAGTCCATCTCTGTCTCTACGAAAGTAAATCCGTTAATTCTTGAGATAATCTTAGCAGCATCCTTACCAAGACCGTTAAGGATAACTCTAAGTGGTTTCTGTCTAACCTTGTTAGCCTTCTCTGCAATACCGATAGCACCCTCAGCAGCAGCAAATGACTCATGACCTGCAAGGAATGCGAAACACTCTGTCTCTTCCTCAAGCAACATCTTTCCTAAGTTACCATGTCCAAGACCAACCTTTCTCTGGTCAGCAACTGAACCCGGAATACAGAATGCCTGAAGACCTTCGCCGATAGCTGCAGCAGCCTCTGAAGCCTTTCTTGCACCCTTCTTGATTGCGATAGCTGCACCTACTGTATAAGCCCAGCATGCATTCTCAAAACAAATAGGCTGGATACCCTTAACCATAGCATATACATCTAATCCGGCATCCTTAGTAATCTTTTCAGCTTCCTCAATATTAGCTATACCATAGCTATTAAGAACTGAAGTAATCTTATCTATTCTTCTCTCATATGATTCAAATAAAGCCATTCTAATTGTCCTCCTTACTTAACTTCTTCATCTGTTCTTGGGTCAATAATCTTAACAGCATCTGCAACTCTTCCGTACTGTCCGCAAGCCTTCTCATATGCTGTATTAGGGTCATCACCCTTCTTGATGAAATCTGTCATCTTACCAAGGCTGACAAACTTGTAACCGATAATCTGGTTGTCCTTATCAAGGGCAATACCTGTTACATAACCTTCTGCCATCTCAAGGTAACGAGGGCCTTTCTTTAATGTACCATACATAGTACCTACCTGAGAACGAAGTCCCTTACCAAGATCTTCAAGACCAGCACCAACTGCAAGACCACCCTCAGAGAAAGCACTCTGTGTTCTTCCGTATACAATCTGTAAGAACAGCTCTCTCATAGCTGTATTAATAGCATCACATACTAAGTCTGTATTTAATGCTTCCATAACTGTAAGACCTGGTAAAATCTCAGCTGCCATAGCTGCTGAATGTGTCATTCCTGAACATCCGATAGTCTCAACTAAAGCTTCCTGAATGATACCCTCTTTAACATTAAGAGTAAGCTTGCAGGCACCCTGCTGAGGAGCACACCAGCCTACACCATGTGTAAATCCTGAAATATCTTCAACCTTCTTATTCTGTACCCATTTACCTTCTGTTGGCACTGGAGCTGCTCCATGATGAACGCCCTGTGCAACCGGACACATATTCTCTACTTCCTGTGTGTAAATCATCTTATTACTCCTTTCGTAATACATAATATGTACTATAAATGCAATAACGACAATATCCCGCCGTCCAAGCCTTGTTTATTTTCTCACAAACTTTTCCATTAGTCAATGTAAGACGCAACTTTTTTACATTATAAATATAAAAACATCGTTATTATTTAAGATTTTCTGTAATATAGTCCACATCAAAATCTGAAACTGCTTTTCTTAAGTTATGGATTTTTTCTTTTTCTTCTCCGGAAAAACTGTAATCATCCAGTTCTTTCATTATACTGTCCATAAGGTCAATATCCATCTCCTGTGCAGCTGCGAACATCCTTTTCAGTAAATCTGCAATAACTTCCCGGTTATCAGATGCAGTTCTTTTGCCATCATCTTCTGAATCCCCGCTTGAACTGCCACACAATTCATCCAGCTTATCATAATACTCACGCCATTTTAAAATAAATATGCCATGAAGTCTGGTTATGACCTCTATATCTTCATTTCTCGCTGCGTCTTCAAGCACCTTAGCCATACCTGCCAGCGGTACAATTCCAACTGTCGCAGCAGAATTCTTCATACTATGGACTTTTATACGATATTCATTAAACATGCCATTCTGTGTCTGTCCATAATAATTCTCCAATTCATCTGCATCATCGTTTATCATTCCCCTGAACATTCTGAACATATCAAGCAAAGATTCATCATCCGCAAAATGTGTTCTTGCCAATTCATAATCAACTCCATCAATAACAGGCATATCCTGTATATCCGGATTAACATTCCCCTGCATATCATCTTCAGATGTATCTGCGGCATCATGTATCAGAGACTTACTTATATTCTCCTCAATCATCTGTTCCAGTTTTTCTGGCACAATTGGTTTAGAAAGGAAATCATTGAATCCTTCTTTAAGATACATTTCCTTAGCTCCGGTAACAGCATTAGCTGTAAGTATAATCACAGGGGTATCCTTGCACGGATAGTCTCCCAGTTCCTTCATATAATGAAAAGTCTCTATACCATCTATGTCAGGCATCATGTGATCCATAAATATCATGTCAAAATATTCTTTCTTGACAAGGTCGAGACATTCCTTTCCACTTTCACATAAAGTTACTTTAACCTTTGTCCTCTTAAGAAGCTGGGCAAATACTTTTCTGTTCATGGCATTATCATCAACCATAAGAATCTTTGCATCCGGAGCTGTGAATCTTGTGGATGTAACATTTGTACTAACCAGCTGCTCCATTCGCTTTTCAAAATTTCCCAACGGGGTAATATCCACAATTCCCTGTTTGAGTCTGAAAGAAAATGTACTTCCCTCCCCATATATACTCTCAACATTCAGAGAACTCCCCATCATATCTAAAAGCTGGGTGGAAATGCTCATGCCTAGTCCCGTGCCCTCAATATTGCGGTTTCTCTTCTCATCAAGTCTCTCAAAAGGCTCAAAAAGCTTTCCAAGCTCTTCCTTTTTCATGCCAATTCCTGTGTCACTGACACTAACATTAATCGTTGCACTGTCTTGATCCCAATCTATTAAAGACACCATAAAACAAACACTGCCCTTCTCAGTGTACTTAACCGCATTATTAAGAATATTAATAATTATCTGGCGTATTCTTATATCATCACCATACAGGCGACATGGAAGAGCACTGTCAATATGACAGTTAAACTCCAGTCCTTTAGCCTTAGCTTTAAAGCCTATCATATTAATTACATCATGAATCATGCTGCTCACATCATATTCAACAGGAATTATAGAAAGCTTTCCCTCTTCAATCTTACTGATATCAAGAATATCATTGATAATTGAAAGAATTGAATTCGCGGCTGACTTAAGATCTGCCGCATACCTTTTTATGTGCTTCTCATTCGATTCACGAAGAATCATCTCATCACTTCCTAGTACCGCATTAATTGGCGTTCTTATCTCATGAGACATTTTGGCAAGGAACATATTCTTCGCATTATTGGCATTATCTGCCCTGATTGTTTCCTCCCGTAGCTGTTCAGCCAGTATAGAATCAGGATTTTCCACTGACAGGTAACATCCAAGACACATAATGGTGAATCCAAGGCTTGAAATCAACGCTGTAGGTGTTATAGCCTGAAATATTGATATAATAATAAATGTAGAAAAAGTAATTCCAAGAGCAGCTCTCGTCTTTCTGACAAGAGTTTTACCATATCTGACTAATATGTAAGCCATAACAATCACATAAGCAATAATATTTCCATATATCATATATACAGCCGGACCCATTGAATAATTTCCCTTCGGCGTCTCAATGAACTCGAAAGGAAGAAACATGTCACTCACAATGGCTATAACAAGAAGAACACATCCAACTATCTTAAGACCATTAAATTTCTTATCATACTGCTCCGATATCAGATTAATAAAATAATTATAAAGTAAAAAGAATGACAAAAAGAAAAACAGGAAAAAAAATCTATGAACCAGTCTGTTAACCCACAAAGAAACAGTATCTAAAGAATTAACCGTATAAACAGTCATGATATCAAGTATTATCTGAACTATTATAGTAGATACTGTTGTCAGAAAAAGTAAATGCGTCTTCGACTTCTTAGGCTTTGACATAAAGAATAAAATGAGTATAACAAATAGAATTATTATACAGCCTATCTGAAGTTTCACTTTCATATTATTATCTCCTTCCTGACAGAAGAACTTTATCTATCGTTTCTAAAAGTCTTTCCCTGCTTGGAGGCTTTAATATATACCCTGCCGGTTTTAACTGTATTATACTGTTTACAACTTCTTTATCTGAAACTCCGGTAAGGAAAACTACCGGTATATCCTTGGTCTCCTCATCCTGAAGTATCATTTCAAGCACCATCTCTCCATTCATAATCGGCATCTCATAATCAAGAAGAATTATATCCGGCTTCTTTCTTCCAATCTGGGTAAATGCCTGCGCTCCTGAGGCTGCCACTGCCACAGAATACTGATCCTGCAATAAATTTTTAAGATTTCTTAACATCATGGCATTATCATCAACTATAAGTATATGCTTTCTGTCCCCACCACTAAGACCATTGTCATGATCCGGAGAAATACTTTCAATTATTTCTGCACATGTATTCACAACTGTCTCCTTGGAAACAGGTCTTGTAAGATTGACAAACTGTGGACTCTTATAATATTCCATATAGGGACCGCACTCGTATTCACTTCCCACTGTAAGCACATGGACAGAACTGTTATTATGCTTAATTGAAGTAAATAATTCATCTCCTACATGAATATCTAGTCCAATCATACTGATAATCACAAGGATTGGGGAAATATTGTTAATCTCTTCACTGATTGTCTCAGCATCTGTCCCATTAAAATCATATTTCTTAACAAGATAATAGCGCTGCAGCTCGGAAACAATGTCTTCCGAAATGTAATTACTCTTTCCAATGAACACAATATTTTTCATAAGCATCAATCTCCTGGGTGGTGTTTATTTATCTTTTTGCTACAATTTCATTCTGCTTCTTGTATATCGAACCTTCAGCCACATATCCCCTCACACTTGAAAGTGGATAAATATTGCTCTCTCTGCCAACGATAGTTCCCGGATTCAATACACTTCCACATCCAACTTCAACATTATCGCCTAAGAATGCTCCAATTTTCTTAATTCCCGTGTCAATATTGCCGTCCGGTCCCTTGATTGTAATAAGCTTTTTATCAGACTTAACATTAGATGTTATAGAACCGGCTCCCATGTGTGCTTTGTAGCCCAATATTGAATCCCCAACATAATTGTAATGAGGTACCTGTACTTTGTTGAAAAGAATAACATTCTTTAATTCTGTGGAATTTCCCACAACCGCGCCCTCTCCAACAATAGCTTTTCCACGGATAAATGCACAGTGTCTTACCTCGGCATCTTTACCGATAATTGCAGGTCCTGCAATATAAGCTGATGGAAATACATTGGCGCTTCTGTGAACCCATATATTTTCTCCACGCTTCTCATATTCATCTTCTGGCAGAGTATTGCCAAGCTCTACAATAAAATTACCAATCTTTGCAAGTACTTCCCATGGAAATGTACAGTCCTCAAATACCTTTGCTGCAATAGTCTCATTAAGGTCATACAGATTACTTATCTTTAATGCATCGTTATTCATATCTAACATCCTCTTTATATCAATTATTCAACAGTAACAGATTTTGCAAGATTTCTTGGCTTATCAACATCGTTACCCTTAAGAACTGCTGTGTAGTAAGCAATAAGCTGTAATGGAACTGCTGCAACCATAGGCATAAGAAGCTGGTCTGCCTGAGGAAGCTTAATAACAATATCTGCCACTCCATCCTCAATATCAAGTTCTGGTTCTGCAATAAGCACTACAAATGCGCCTCTTGACTTAACTTCCTTGATGTTACTGATAGTCTTTTCCTCAAGATCCTTCTGTGTTGCAATTGCAATTACTGGCATCTCATCTGTAATAAGAGAGATAGTTCCATGCTTAAGTTCTCCTGCTGCATATGACTCAGAATGAATATAAGATATCTCCTTTAATTTAAGAGAACCTTCCATACTAAGAGCATAATCAAGTCCTCGTCCTATATAAAGGAGACTGTCTGCATTAATAAGCTTTGAAGCTGCAAACTGGCACTTGCTTTCAAGTGCAATTGCTTCTTCAATAACTTCTGGTATTTCTTCAAGTAGCTTAGTATACTTACTACATGCTGCATCATCCATCTTTCCATTGGCATACGCAAGTTCAAATGCTATTAAGTACATAATTGATACCTGAACCATATATGCCTTAGTAGAAGCTACTGAAATCTCAGGACCAGCATGCGTATATACAACCATATCAGCCTCTCTTGCAATTGAAGAGCCCTTGACATTAACAATTGCCATAGTATCTGCTCCTGCCTGCTTTGCAAGTTCAAGTGCAGCCTTGGTATCAGCAGTCTCACCTGACTGTGAAATAACAATCATAAGGTCATTTTCATTAATAAGAGGATCTCTGTATCTGAACTCAGATGCAATATCAACTGTTACAGATACCCTTGCAATCTTCTCGATAATATATTTACCAACCATCCCTGCATGCATTGCTGTACCACACGCAACTATATATATATTCTTATAGCCCTTCAGTTTCTCAGGATCAAACCCTTCTGCACTAAAATCAGGCATATCATCTGTAATTCTTGGCATAATAGTTCTCTTTACAGAATCTGGCTGCTCATGGATTTCCTTAAGCATAAAGTGTGCATATCCACCTTTTTCTGCAGCATCCACATCCCAGTCAGCAGTATTTAATTCCTTATGGATCTCATTGCCATGAACATCATATATCTTAACTGAATCCTTTTTAATAACAGCTATCTCATTCTGCTCAAGAAGATAATAGTCTCGTGTATAATGAATAATTGCTGGCACATCTGATGCAATAAAGTTCTCTTGATTTCCAACACCTACTATAAGGGGACTGTCCTTTCTTACTGCAAATATCTCATCAGGAAAATCCCTGAACATAATTCCAAGTGCATAAGATCCCTTTATTTCAGACAACACCTTAGCAATAGTTTTCATTGGATCACCATCATAATAGTAATCAATCAGCTTGGCAGCTACTTCTGTATCTGTCTCACTAGCAAAACTGTATCCCTCTCCTATAAGGAAATCCTTAAGTTTCTTGTAATTCTCAATAATACCATTATGTACAATAGTAACTCTCTTATTTCCATGTGGATGTGAATTGATATCTGATGGTTCACCATGTGTTGCCCATCTTGTATGTCCAATACCCACATGTCCTTCTGGTTTTCCTTCCTCATTCATCTTCTCTACAAGGTTAGCAAGTCTTCCCTTGCACTTCTTAACCTTGATATTGCCATGGTCAAATACTGCAATACCTGCTGAATCATAGCCTCTGTATTCCAGCTTTGATAATGCATCTACAAGCACATCAGCACTGTCTCTGTCTCCCACATATCCTGCAATTCCACACATTTATTTAATTCCTTTCAATTCATTACTTATAATTCTTGGCAGTCTCATTAAATAGTCCAACTAGCCCTGCCTGATTTCTTAATGCCATGACAGCCCTTGTTCTTCTTGAAACAAACCCATCAAGCTTTTCCATATACTCATCTGATGTAATAGTTCCTTGTGCAACCCCTGTAAGTCCTTTCTCCCAGCTTGCTGTAAGCTCTGGATTAAGCAGATGCCTTATAGAATTATCAACAACATCATATATTATCTCACCTAAAAATGTAGGTGTAATAATCTGTGTCTTCGAGTTAATAGAAATATACTTAATAGTATTAAGTTTCTTAAGAATCTCGGCTCTTGTAGCACTGGTTCCTATTCCACTACCCTTAATCTGGGCTCGCAATTCTTCATCTTCAATAAGCTGACCCGCATTTTCCATTGCAAGGATAATAGAACCTGAGTTATATCTCTTAGGCGGAGATGTTTCCCCTTCTTTAATGTTAAACTCATTAAATGTGATTGTAGAACCTTTTCTATATTTTTTCAATACCTCAAATAAAGCTGCATCACATTTGTTATCATCTTTATTATCGTTATTATCATCATCCTTTACCTTCGCATCAGCTTTAACCCTAGCAAAAGAATTCTTAGCCACACCAAGATACCCTTCATCTACAAGAACCTTAAATGAAGCATACAGCTTTTCATTCTTAACATCACTGGTAATACTTATCTTCTGATATATTGCCGGAGGATAAAATATACTTAAAAATCTTCTGACAATTATCTCATAGGTTCTGGCTGCTGTAACCGACAGGCTCTTAAGATTATTAAATCCCTGACCTGTTGGGATAATCGCATAATGGTCTGTAATCGCCTTATCATTACAATATCTTGTCTTCTCAATTCCTTTCTGCATATTATTCCGCAAAATATGCTCCGCGATTTCCTTAACAGGTGCAAAATTACGAAGGCCACCTATATTCTTATGTATTTCCTTGCTTACAGCGGTCGATAACACTCTCGCGTCAGTTCTTGGATAAGTAACCAGCTTCTTTTCATACAATTCCTGAATAATATTAAGTGTTTCATCAGGACTTATTTTAAAAAGCTTACTACATTCATTCTGAATCTCAGCAAGGTTATACAGAAGCGGCGGGTTCTTAGTTTCTTTCTTTCTCTCAATTGAATCAACTATTCCCTGTGCCGGTAGCGGATCAGATAAGACCCCGACCAGTTCTTCAGCCTTTTCCCTGTCCTTAAAACCATTGTCCTTATATAAATATGGTGTACCGGCATATCTGCTCTTGTCGCTTACACGCCATTCGGCATCAAATGTTGAATTCTCAACCTGTGCCTGCCCTATTACTCTATAGAACGGAGTCTTTACAAAGCTTCTTATCTCACGTTCTCTTCTTACTACCATACCAAGAACACATGTCATAACCCGACCGACTGAAACAACAGCTCTGTCCAGATGAAGATAATTAGCAATATTCCTTCCATACTTTAAGGTAAGAACTCTCGAGAAATTAATTCCCATCAGATAATCCTCCTTGGCTCTCAGATATGCTGAGGCACTAAGATTATCATATTCAGATATATCCTTTGCTGTATTAATGCCTTTAATAATCTCTTCTTCTGTCTGTGAATCTATCCATACTCTTCTTTCTTTCTTGCCTTTAACTCCAGCCTGCTGCCTTACAAGTCTGTATATATATTCTCCCTCACGTCCCGAATCGGTACATACATATATATATTCTACATCTTCCCTTGTCAGTATCCCCTTAACTATATTAAACTGTTTCTCAACAGCCGGAATAACCTCATACTTAAACTCCTTCGGTATGAATGGAAGCGTATCAAAGCTCCATCTTTTTAATTCAGGGTCATAAGCATCAGGATAACTCATCGTTACCAGATGTCCTACACACCATGTCACTATATGCTCATCACTCTCAAGATATCCATCTTTCCTTGTAAAGTTAACATGCAGTGCCTTGGCAAATTCCTGTGCGACACTTGGTTTCTCCGCTATATATACGGATTTTCCCATATTTTCCCTCTTTCTTTCACATTAATATATTATAACTCTTTAAGACTAATCAGCTTAACATTACTGTCTTTTGCAAAATTACGCAGCTCATCATCAAATGAATCCTTTGAAAACAAATATACATAATCATTTCCGATTCCTGCCTGACGTACATTGAGCATAAGTTCTTCAAACATTGTAAATGTAAATACATCATTATCCCAGTTGCATTTACCCACAACATACTTTCCATCAGTATCACATGCAATTATATCAATATCGCCATTTTTACCCCACCATCTTCCAGAACGCGCTATCTTGATCTCAAGTCTGTTCATGGAATCAAGCAGATGTATAAACTCTGTGCTGACTTTAACAAAAGCTTCCTTGGCAAATGCATATATGTTATCTGCAATATACTCATCATAAAATGCTTCTGCTCCAATAAGGCACAATTGTGATTCATTAGGATATATATATCTGTACCAGAATTCTGTGAATCCCGACTTAATCCTGTACAGTCCCTTTCTCGTATATTCTTTTCCCGCATAATCATAGGAAAATATCTTCTCAACAATCTCACGTTCTATAAGATTCTTAAGATAGACACTTATCTTATCCCTTCCAAAACCAGTATGCGCATGCAGCTCATTAAGCTTATTCTCTCCACCGGCAATACAATACAGAATTGTATTATATAAGGATGTTTCCCTTAACTCTTCCCGTATATAATCACACCCTGCAGTTCTAAGCAACATCCCATCTTTCAGTATATTATTAATAATATTATCTTTAAGCGGCATGTTATCACTAAACTGCACAAGATAACCTGGTACACCGCCTGTAATCGCATATATAACCATATCATCCAGAACTGAATGTTTAGGAAACATCCTGACAATATCCACAAAAGACAATTCTTTAAGCTTAATAAATGTACTTATAGACAACGCACATTTACCTATTGCTGATACCATACTGTTCTCTACCCAGCTTACAGATGAACTTGTTACAATAACCATAACCTTTTCATCATACAGTCTGCCATTCACAAGTTCTTCCACAACATTCATGAAGTCTTTGCTGTTCTTTACTATATTCTGGAATTCCTCTATAACAACAATCTTAGTGTCAGCATTTATACGGGAAGTATTCTTAAGAAGCTGTACATATAATTCCCGTGTGTCATTACCAGCAAGTTCCTTTATTGCATCATATTCATAATCAGCAAGCAGTCCTGTGCGCTGCATATGCATTGCCATAAGCTCTGTCTGTCCCAACTGCGATGCAAGTGCTGCATTATAATAAAATGCTTTCTTATCTTTAAGAAACTCCCTTATAAGCTCTGTCTTTCCTATGTTGCTTCTTCCATAAAGCATTATTAGTGAATTGCCAACTCCATTGTAATATTCATTCAGGCGGTTTAATTCTTCAGTTCTTCCAATTAACATATCTATCTCTCCTCCGATTACCTGTTATGATAATCCTCTCCTGATTCATCAATTGTAAGCATATATGCAGGTATATATTCTTTCATAAAATAATCTGCCTCTTTAAGCTTCATATCATTAATCGCATTAAATATTGTCTGTTCAGCATCCACAAAATCCATATTGCCAGTCTTTCTCTCTTCCAGACATTTAATATATGCAGATATCTTATCGGCAGCCTTAACATATGTCCACAACTCTTTCTCTTCCTCTGTTTCAAGCAGAAGTCCTGCATATCTTCCTCTTATATTCTCAGACAAACCTGACAGCATCTGTTCCTGTGCGACATTCTCAACTTCCTTATATGCATTTCTTATTAAAGGACTGTAATACTTTACAGGCGTTGGCATATCTCCTGTTATTATCTCTGTAACATCATGATACATACCAAGTATCGCAAGCCTTTCAGCATTAATATCACCACCATATATTTCATTATTAATAATCCCAAGTGCATGTGCAATATATGCAACTTCCAGACTGTGTTCACACAGATTTTCATTCCTTGTATTTCTCATCAGTCCCCATCTGTTAATATATTTCATTCTGGATAACATTGCATAAAAATGATTATCTTTCATAACTCTTCCATCCCTCTTATCACATCGTTAAATCGTCTTTTAATTTTATCTCATATAATATATTTAAGCAAGTACCAAAAAGAAAAAGTGATGCCCGAATGGCACCACTTTTCTTTTTGGTATGTGTATATAGAATTTAATTATTCAGCATCCTTAGGAGTTATATAACCCTGAGCCTTAAGAAGCTCTGCGATAAGAACCGCTCCACCTGCAGCACCTCTTAAAGTATTATGTGAAAGTCCAACGAACTTGTAATCAAATACGCTGTCTTCTCTTAAACGTCCAAGAGAAACTCCCATACCATTCTCATAGTTAACATCAAGCTTAACCTGTGGACGATCATCCTCTTCAAGATACTGGATGAACTGCTTTGGAGCACTTGGAAGATTTAATTCCTGAGGAACTCCTCTGAAGCTTCTCCACTTTTCAATAATCTGCTCCTTAGTTGGCTTCTTCTCAAAGTTAACAAATACTGCAGCTGTATGTCCATCAAGAACTGGAACTCTGATACACTGACATGTGATAACAGGATCGCTTGCTGGAACAATCTTTCCATCCTCAATCTTACCCCATAATCTTAATGGTTCTTTCTCTGACTTTTCCTCTTCTCCACCAATGTAAGGGATGATATTCTCAACCATTTCTGGCCATTCCTTAAATGTCTTACCTGCTCCTGAAATAGCCTGATATGTTGTAGCTACAACAAGCTTTGGTCCGAATTCCTTTAATGCATTAAGAGCTGGTGTATAGCTCTGGATTGAACAGTTAGGCTTAACACAGATAAATCCTCTCTTAGTACCAAGTCTTTCTCTCTGATACTTGATAACCTCAAGATGTTCAGGATTGATTTCTGGAACAACCATAGGAACATCTGGTGTCCAACGATTAGCACTGTTATTAGAAACAACCGGAACCTCTGCCTTAGCATATCTTTCCTCTATAGCCTTTATCTGATCCTTTGGCATATTAACTGCACAGAATACGAAATCAACCTTAGAAACGATTTCATCAAAATCTTTATCCATATCATATACTGTCATCTTCTTAACGAATTCTGGCATAGCTGTCTGCATTTTCCAACGTCCATCAACAGCTTCTTCATAAAGCTTTCCTGCTGAACGGCCAGATGCTGCAACTAATACAACTTCAAACCAAGGATGATTCTCAAGTAATGTTATAAATCTCTGTCCTACCATACCAGTACCACCAAGGATACCAACTCTTAACTTATCGCTCATTTTTAACTCCTTCATTATGTAAAATCTAAAAGACACTTCCCTCTGTTCTGTCCTTCTATGACGGACATTTGTTTTTGTGTCTAAGAAAATATATCACATGGTAATATATATTGCAAGTAATTTTTAAGTTTTTTCTTATTTTTCTTTAATTACTAAATATTATACAATGCTGATATAAAAAAGGACTTCCGATAATACGAAAGTCCCTTTTAGAAATATTAGGAGAAGTAAATTCTTATAATCTTAATTATTACTCTGTTCTTCTTCTCTTATATACAACTACTGCACATGTGCATGCTGCCATTGCTATAGCTAATATTAATACATATCCCATCATATGGCTTGCATCACCTGTCTTTGTCTCATCAGCAGCTACCTCAGGCTTATTAGCTGATGTAGATGCAGCATCTGATGAAACTGTTTCAGCCTGAGGTCCGGCTATTACTTCCTCATCAGCAGCTACTTCTGGTCTCTTAACCTCAGATGAACCATTATCTGTTGAAGCAGATGTTACATTCTGTGATGGAGCCTGTGAAGGCTGTGATGGATTAGTTGCTGGCTCTGTTACTGGGTTAGTTGCTGGTTCTGTTACAGGATCAGTTGCTGGCTCTGTTACAGGATCAGTTGCTGGCTCTGTTGCCGGATCTGTTGCTGGCTCTGTTACCGGATCAGTAACTGGTTCTGTTACTGGCTCTTTATTATCAAGATCACTTAATGTCATACTTTCCGCATTAGTTACAGTAAGCTTATATACATTAACACCGCCTGATACACTACCAATATAATATACACCTGCTGATGGAACTTCTAATGTATATGAAGCTAAGCCTTTACCATTAACGCCTGAAATCGTAGCTACTTCATTTCCTTTAATATCAAATATTTTAACAGTTCTTGAATCATTCTTATTAGAGCTCATAGCTATTAATGTTACCTTAGCTGCTCCTGTTGTCTTAAATGCAATTGCTCTTGCTGATGTACTTGCTGCTCCGCCAAGTTTAATTCTATTAGAGAAGCTATCACTACCATATTTCTTAGAACTGCTATCAACCTCTACAGTTCCATTGGCTTTTCCATTGTCATCCTTAGAATCACTTGCAATAATTGCAAAGCCGCTATTGATGAATGACTCTGTATAAACCTTTAATGAAACATCATTAGCATTAAGAATCATCTCTGAGCCCTTAACTTCCTCTGATGATGGCTGTGTTGCCTTAGTAGCATCTGTTGCTGGCTGTGTTGCCTTTGATGATGATTCTGTCTCCTTTGAGCTTTCTGTTGCCTTAGTGTCATCTGTTGCTGGCTGTGTCTCCTTTGATGAAGACTCTGTTTCCTTTGAAGTATCTTCAGTATTCTTAGATGGCTCTGTTACTGGCTCATCCTTTCCTGAATCGCTTGAAGACTCCACCTTTACAAGCTGGTTAGCCACATTAAAATGTGCTCCAAGTGCAGCACTGTTACCAGTTGTCTCATAGAGCCCCTTCATGTTGATTGTTCCGTCTGCATTTCTTAACTGGGCATCAACATCCTTTGTTACATCAATAAAATTAGTTGTATTCTTGAACATACCTGCTGTAGTTAATGGTTCAGATACAATTGTTCCTACCTTAGCACCACTTGTAATACCTACTGGCAATGCTCCTGTTACACTATAATAATTCTTTTTATCCTTATTGTAATATATTGAATTGCTTATCTTTCCAACAAGCTTATCTGAAGCATTTGAACCACCTGCTGATATTATTCTTGTAAATGTAGCATCAGATGAATTTCTGTAGCACATGTAATTAGCCTTATCGCTATCTATCTTACCATTAGATACAGCTGTAAGGTTCATATATGTAAGAGCTGATGGATTATTATTATCTGTAAATCCTGTAGCTCCATTATTAAATGACAGACTGTTCATAATCTTATGAGGTGTTCCAACGCCTGATCCACCAAGCTTGAATCCATTCATATCTCCATCTGCAACATGTAATCCATTAGTAAGTGTTCCATTTCCAAATGCTACACAGTTTCTGATTGTCAGAACTCCAATAGGACCCGTAGCTGTCTTTGCAAAAAGATCCCATCCGTCATCTGAATTACAGTATGAAATACATCCGTCAAATACATTTCCTTCACCACATGTAAGCTTAGCTGCGAATCCATCTGCATTCTCACCCTTAGCTTTACCCTTAGGATCTGCTGTTGGATCATCAAAGTTATTAAATGCTGTACAGTTGATGATCAGGTTGTTTGATGGCCATAAATCCTTTGTATCTGCATTAGTATCATATCTTGATATCTGAAGACCTGAGTCCTTATTAGCTTCAAATATACATTTTTCAAATATATTATTATTACCTGAAAGAAGAATTCCGTTATCTCCAGCTCCATAGAAGTTAATTCCCTGGAAATACCAGTAATCTGCATCTGCTACAAATCCTCTGTTAGATCCTAAAAGAGTCTGCTCTGAGAAATCGAATTTAACCTTCTTGCCTTCTTCAGCCTTAAGTATGATATATGAATCTGCAGTACCATTAGCCTTTGTTACAAAAGCAGGACCACCTGTATATCCGTCCATATCTGTTGTCTTATAATCATCATCAGTTGTAAACTTATAAGTTCCTTCCTTAACGATAATTACATCTCCCGCTTTAGCACTCTTGATAGCTGAGCGGATTTCATCAGAAGAAGATACATACTTGGCATTCTTAAAGTCTGCATCTTTCTTTGTGCTTATATCTGTGTAAGTTCCTGAATATGAAAGGCTTGTCTTGTCATATGAACCCGTTGTATCAGTTGTAGGAGCCTGTGTTGCTTCTGTTGTATTCTCCGTTGTAGCTTCTGTTGTCTTTGTAGCCTCTGTTGTGCTCTCAGACTCTTTAGTTGTTTCTGTTGTGCTTTCAGATGTCTTTGACTCATCAGTTGCCTTAGTTGTTTCACTTGAATCTCCGTCATTTACAACAACCATGAAAACATAACTTTCTTTGTCATTCTTAGAAAGAACATATTTTCCAGCCTTGCCTAAAGTGACTGTTCTGAATTCAGCTGATGTTCCGATACTATCAAACATAACATCATCATTAACTTTAATAGATGCACCTGACTTACCATTCACTAATATTGATAATGTAGCATTATCTGTTGTTGTAGTAAATGTAATAGATCCGGCACTATTAAATTTAACAGCCTTGCTATAAGACTTTCCGTTATATGTTGCTGACTTGTCAGATAACGAACCACTTACTGTAAAGTAAGAAGAATTATTACTTCCACCAGCAACATATGTGTATGAACCTGGTAAAGTCGCAATATCCTGTGTTTTAGTTGTTTCTTCTGCCTTAGTTGTTTCCTGTACTTTAGTTGTCTCTTCTGCCTTAGTTGTCTCCTGTGC
>CAMDYG010000033.1 GCA_945910225.1 uncultured Eubacterium sp.
ATTATAAATATTATTTCCGCTCTTCTAACAGTTTCTTTAACCTTTCTATTTCCGCCTCCTTTTCATCAGACAATACTTTCAAAGCATTTAGCTCTGCCTGAAAATCATAAGAAATCTTCTAGATTTCAATATTAGCAATACTTCCATCAGCCATCATCACAACCATATCCATAATAATCATAACTCCAAGAAATTGTGAGTCTTCGTCCCTTTAAGAAAATCCTCATATCTCTGAACCCATTGCTCATTCCCCTTGAGATACCGATATGCACTTAAGCACATAGAATCCCCATTCATCTCATTCATTGCTTTATCATAATAATTTATCTTTTCGTTAGCCTCCATAAAATACCATCCAACATCGGTTTTACCCCTTCTTCATTTTACAAATATGCATATTAATATACTTATAGTAACATATGTATTCTATATTGTAAACATATAATATTCATTTAATATATTTACGCCGGTTAGAATGCAATAAAAAAAGATGCCTTTGATTAATGGGACAGATTATGCTATGACAATCCCACAATCAACGACATCTTTATTCTTTATGTAATTCTTCTTTATATAACTTTTCTTTTTAATATTTCCTGCATAACAAAAGCCTTACGCATCTCATTCGTATCAAACTTCATATCATCAAGAATACTTTTTGCAGGTGCAGTACTTTGTGGAACAATTGAATCATTATATTCATGACCACAATCATACTGTGTAAATGTATGTCCACCTGACATATCAGAATATGTACCTGTACTTCCTGCCTGCATAACAGGAGAATGAAACTCTGCTTTGTCAAGCGTCTTCATAACCGGCGCAGCATTGTCAGCCGCTGGTGGAGGTGCAATATATTGTGCTACAGGTGCTTGCGCAGCCTGAGCTGAATCATTCCGGAAATTATTTCTCTTGCGGATCTGTTGCTTTAAATTCTCAACTTCTCCAGCAGACATTTTTTCATTGCCTTTAAATGTATTTACCTTGTATGGCTGACTCTGTCCCTGATTAGCAGTACGTGCCTCCATATTTACCCCATGACTAAGCGAGCCTTTGCCAGAATTAACATTCTGCACCTGCTGCATATTTTCCTGATGTTCTTTGACACGCTCCTTCTGCATCTTCTTGGCTTTTCTTACATTTGATGCAATTATAACACCAAATATAGCCCAAACAATTAATATCTCCATATATTATATTCCTGCTTTCCCACATGAATATGGCAATCTCAATTAAATAGTTGCTGGTTTCTCTGTGTCTCCGGCAATTGACTGTCTCATCTTAGTATCAGCTTTTAAGTTCTGAAGATCATAGTAATCCTTAAATCCCATTCTTCCTGATCTT
The DNA here is from genome assembly GCA_945910225.1 of uncultured Eubacterium sp. GTDB lineage: Bacteria > Bacillota > Clostridia > Lachnospirales > Lachnospiraceae > Lachnospira. Next base: position 1,345 of record CAMDYG010000033.1, read on the forward strand.
AACGCTTCTGCTAATGCCTTTGGTACTTCTGCTTCTGCAGCAACTACGCTTGCTTTCATTTCCTGTTCAAGGGCAACTGCGGCTGCTCTTCTTTCCTCTGCCTTAGCCTGGGCAATATTCTTGTCAGCTTCTGCCTGAAGACTCTGAAGGTGTGCACCGATATTTCTTCCGATATCAACATCAGCAATATCAATAGAAAGAATCTGGAATGCTGTTCCAACATCAAGACCTTTCTGCAAAATGGCCTTAGATATAGAATCTGGATTCTCAAGCACGCTCTTATGTGAATCTGCTGAACCAACTGTTGTAACAATACCCTCACCAACTCTGGCAATTACAGTAGCTTCTCCTGCACCTCCGACTAACTGGTTAATATTAGTCCTTACAGTAACTCTTGCCTTAACTAAAAGCTCGATACCATCTTTTGCAACTGCTGAGATATTAGGTGTCTCAATAACCTTAGGATTAACACTCATTCTTACAGCTTCAAGAACATCTCGTCCTGCAAGGTCGATAGCCGCTGCCATCTCAAATGGAATATTCATTCCAGCCCTGCTTGATGCAATAAGAGCATTAACAACAGCATCAACATGACCACCAGCCATATAATGTGACTCAAGCTGGTTAGTATTAAGCTGTAATCCGGCTTTTCTCGCCTGAATAAGAGGAAGTACAATTCTTGCTGGTGGAACCTTTCTAAGTCTCATACCGATAAGAGTTCCTATTCCAACATGGCTTCCTGATGCTAATGCTGTAAGCCAAAGTCTCATTGGTACAAATGTAAATAAAATAATCAGTAGTATAATAACTACAATTGGAATAATTGGAATGTAAGTCATAACTTATCCCCCTTAATATATTTAATAGTTACATGTATTATTACATATAATGACAAATTTTACCACATTTATATAGAATGATTTTTCATAATCTGTTATGATATTGATTAATCGATAAATTTTTATCAATCAGGACAAAGGAGGAGTTAATATGTTATCTAATGATGCTACTATTCTTAACATCAAGCATGAAATCTTGTATGAAGTTGCCAAGCTGGCTTATGCAGGAAAGTTTGAAGAAAAAAAGGACGAGCTTGCCTATAAAATGTTTCCTGGTCCGAAGGCTAGATTCCGTTGTTGTGTGTACAAAGAAAGAGAAATAGCAAGGCAGAGGATCCGTCTTGCCGAAGGTAAATGTCCAACAGAAAGTGATTGTTCAGGAGCTGACAATGTAATTCAGGTAATCGAAGCGGCATGTGCTGACTGTCCGCTTTCTCATTATATAGTAACTGACAACTGCAGAAAATGTATGATGAAAGCCTGTCAACAGGCATGTAAATTCGGTGCTGTCAGTATGACAAGAGACAGAGCTTACATAGACCCTGACAAATGTAAAGAGTGCGGAATGTGTGCTAAAGCCTGTCCATACAATGCAATTGCTGATCTTATAAGACCTTGCAAGAAAATATGTCCTGCCAACGCTATCACAATGGACGAGAATGGCATCTGTGAAATAGATGAAAGCAAATGCATACAATGCGGTCAGTGCATACACGCCTGTCCATTTGGTGCAATCGGTTCAAAAACAGATGTTGTTGACGTAATAAAAGCAATTACGTCCGGTAAAAAAGTTGTTGCCATGGTAGCTCCTGCAGTAGAAGGACAGTTTGGTGATACAATAACCATGAGCAGTATCCGTACAGCATGCAAGAAATTAGGTTTTACAGATATGTATGAAGTTGGACTTGGCGGAGACCTGACTGCTCAATCAGAAGCTGAAGAATGGCTAGAAGCATCAAGAGAAGGGAAAAAGCTGACAACGTCCTGCTGCCCGGCATTTGTAAGCCTTATAAAGTCTCAATATCCCGAACTTGCAGACAATATATCTACAACAATTTCGCCAATGTTTGCACTATCAAGACTTCTCAAATCAGAAGATCCGGATGTGATAACTGTATTTATAGGACCATGTATTGCCAAGAAGCATGAAAAGCAGGAATACAAGGGACAGGGTAATGCTGATTATGTACTTACAATAGGTGAATTCAGAGCCATGATGAGAGCCAAAGAAGTCATTCTTGAACCTGAGGAAAACAGTGACCAGCAGGCAAGCATATATGGCAAGCGTTTTGGTAATGGTGGAGGTGTTACTGCTGCTGTTGCACAGTGTATGCGTGAAGCAGGTGCAGATCCTGACAAGTTCAATATAGAAAAATGCTCAGGAGCTGTTGAATGTAAGAAAGCTCTTACACTCCTCAAAGCTGGTAAGCTTCCTGCCGACTTCATTGAAGGCATGATATGTGAGGGAGGATGTGTAGGCGGACCTAGCCGTCATATGAATGGTAAGAACCCTGTTCTTGCTGCTAAAGACCGCGATAAATTGCTCGCCCAGGCAGACGACCGCAACGTATCCGATAATTTAAGCAAATATGATCTCACAGCATTTTCAATGCATCATTAATATAAAATAAGAACAGTCTGAATGTAACTTTGAGGAAATGCCCCGGTTAACGCTCTCAGGCTGTTCTTTTTATATTATAATTCAATTAAATTATCAGCAAAATAATCTCTTTCACTGGTATCATGAGTTGTAAGTACCATTGTTTTTCCGTTAAGCACTCTTTTCAGATATTTCATAACCATTTCTTTACAATCCTTATCAAGACCTGTAAATGGTTCATCCATAAGAAAAATATCGGCATCAGACATAACAGCCCTTGCAATTGCCACTCTCCGTTTCATGCCTCCACTTAACTCACTCGCCCTCTTATATATTGCATTGTCTAGTCCAAGCTCTGTCAGACACTCTTCACATTTTCTTCTATCTGCCTTTTTGTTTGTGCCATGTCTTATTACCAGCATAACATTATCAATAGCAGTCAGATTATCACACAGCCTGTCTTCCTGAAACACATAAGAAACCTTCTGTGATTTTCTATCCTCAAATGTACATTTATACTCTTCAAGTCCTGCCAGTATACGAAGCAGTGTTGTCTTTCCACAGCCTGATGCACCAGTAATCACAGTACACTTACCATCTTGTATATCAAGATCGTAATGATCAAAAATAATATTATCACCAAAAGATTTACATAATCCTTCTATTCTCATTAAATCCTCCACCTGGAAGTCTTTTCAGCACCAATACAACCAGTTTTTCAAACACAATGCTCAAGACTACAATTATAACAGTCCATGCAAACAGATCATCTGTATCCAGATATATCTTAGACATATACAGCATCTGACCTATAGAAGCTGTCGGCAGACCGATAATTTCTGCTGCAACTCCCGCTTTCCATGCCATTGCACATGACACCTTCCCAGCCGAAACAATATAAGGAGACACCTGTGGTAACACAATGAAACGTATCCTTTTCAACCAGGAAACCCTGAATACATAAGCCATTTCCTGTAACTCCCTGTTAATTCCAGATAGTCCCGTCAGAGTATTCTGATATATAACAGGAAGAACTATAAGAAATGAAATAAAAACAGAAAGATTCTTAGAAGTAAACCATATCAGACATATAACCACAAAGGAAGCCACAGGAACAGCCTTAATAGACATCATCCATGGCCACAACAGATACTCGACCAGTTTAAATCTGTATGCAGCAACAGCAAGAATTATTCCCGTTGCAAACCCCAACAGAAAGCCTGCAACAATATGATGCATTGTAAACCATATCGTTCCCATAAATCCTGGTTCTTTCCATATAGTGAACAATCTTCTGACAACATCCACAGGAGTAACAATAATAATCTTCTGGTCAATTCTTAAAGCAACCAGCTCCCACACAAGAAGTGCCAGAATTACTGCCAGCACTTTCCATATAACATTTGTTACATTATTTTTTTTATTATTCATATTCATAATAGAAATCATCTTCTGGCATACTGCCACCTATAGACTTTGGATTCTGCTCATATAATACTTTCAGGAATCCCTGTAACGCAGATTTCATATCATCCCCTGTAATGCACACAACATGACAATCAGGAAGTGCCTTTTTAGCAATAGCAGCTGAACCTACAACTCCATAATCCGCAATAAGTTCCGATGCCCCATCAATATCATCAGATGTATATCTGACACTTGCCTGATATTCTTCCATGAATTTTTTAAGCTGCTGTGGATATTTTTCAGCAAATTCTTTTCTTACTACTATAACACCGGTTACAATCTTTGAATCTGCCCCTGTATTTTCCCAGGCGTCATTAAGATCCATAACAACCCTTAAATCTTTAACCTGTGCAGATGCTGCTGTAACAAAAGGCTGTGGCAAAACAGCAATTGCTCCATCAGTGGATTTAAGTTTAGAAAGTGCCTCTGTTGTATCAGAACACCATACAATAGAAACATCCTTATCAGGGTCTATGTTATTCGCATTAAGAATATATCTTATTGTATATTCAGGTACTGCACCCATACCTGTTGCATATACAGTTTTACCTTTAAGGTCCGCAATAGAATTAACAGAATTACCTCTTTCCACAAGATTAAGAACACCAAGAACATTAACAGCAAGAACACTTACTTTTCCTTCTGTCTTATTATATATATTAGCTGCGAGATTAGATGGAACAGCTGCAATATCAATATCACCTGTTGCAAGAGGAGTTACAAATGCTGATGCATCTGATGCAAAATCCTGAAATTCGTATTCATTATCTGTACCACCTGATTCAGCATCTCTGCGGAGCTTAACCATTCCCATTGCTGTAGGACCAGACATTGCTCCTATTCTTATAACAGTCTTTTCTTCCTGAACCGCATCATTGACAGTTTCTTTCTGTACAGCTATCATTCCACATCCAGATACTCCAAACATAAGAATAGCTGTAAGAATAATTGAAATTAATCTTTTAAACATATTTTCTCCTTTTAGTATATTTATTATGCCTCGTTTAATATACTACAACTATATTGCAATTGACAACTTATTATCCAATAAAAAACGGAGTCTGAACCGCACCAAAATCCGGATCTGAAAATCCGACGTATATGGTTTAGTTCAAACTCCGTCTAATTATGTCTGTTAATATTCCATAAACTCCTGAATATCTCTTAACACATCCTCTATCTCGCCTTCTCCATCGTTAATAGTAAGCTGTAAAGGCTTACTGATATCAAGACTAAATAGTCCAACAAGTGACTTTCCATCAACACAGCTGTATCCTGACTCCACATCAAACCCACATGAATACTTACTTATAGTACTCACAAACCTTTGAACTTTCTCCACAGAATCCAAAAGAATTGTTACTGTCAGCATATTACTTCCTCCCGATTCCTCTATTGTACTTTACTAATAACACGCTTTAATATACACCATATACGCATTAAAAACAACCTGATATACTTTTAAAACTAATTATACAGGAGTCGCCTTAGTCACACCATTCTTTATCCTGCCATATACATTGCCCTTATATACAATACAATTGCGTCCATTCTTCTTAGCCTGGTATAATGCTGCATCAGCTTCCTCATATAGCCTGTCAAAATCCTTATTATATCCAGGTACAAAGCTTGCAATTCCAATACTCACAGTCACATACTTTGATACTCCAAGATAAGCCTGTGGAATAGCCTGTTCTTCAAGATTCTTGCGTATCTTGGAAGCAAGTGCAACAAGATTGTCATCATCAACATCCTGGACAAATATAATAAATTCCTCTCCTCCGGTTCTGGTAACAACATCCGTGCTTCTCTGTGCTGATGCTTTCAGCACTTTTGCAACCTGCCTTAAACATTCATCTCCTTTGGGATGACCGAACTTATCATTATATTTCTTAAAATAATCAATATCAAGTGTCAGCACTCCTACAGGAATTTTATTTCTCTCGCAAAATGCCCATATCGCATTTATACGTGATTCAAGTCCTCTTCTGTTATACAGTCCAGTTAAGGCATCATGCTCCGAAGTATCCGTCTTCTTCTTGAGCTTCATTCCCATCTTCTGTCTCTTAACAGCTACATTATGCTGGTATCCAGACAAAAGGATAGTCAGGAACTGCACGATACATACATCAACAATACCTCTTACATTAATTCTGAAACCAATCACAAGCGGCAGCATGATAATAGTCTGCCCTGCCACAAAAGCAATTCGTTCAGTTTCAGTAAACACTGGAACAAATACAAGATACATACATGCTGAAAAATATAAAAGTTCACTGCCAAATGCCTCCATATCACATCCAGCTCCAAGCATAAGAAATGTGATTGTAACAGCATAATACACCAGATAAACCACTCTGTATGTATCAAACTCATCCCTTGCACACTGAAATCTTATAACCACCATGAAAATAAACTGGATAGCCTCCAGAATAGCCGTTCCAATTACAAATAAACTTCTAAGTGTATCATTATCCCATCTGCATACAAGTGCAGCTACAAATATAACGGGCAAAACCACTGCCAGTACAACAGTCGACGTAAATGCCCGTTTTATATTAAGTTCCAGTATATTCCTGTTAAATCTTTCTGTATCGTTCCTATTATTCATGAAATCCCCCAACTATTAATGAATAACCCCAATTAAATATATAATACTACGAAAACATTTTCAAAACAACTAAAAAGAACCTGTGAAAAAAGTTTCAACCCCTTTCTCACAGATTCTCTTCTGATACTTATTATATAATTACAGATTAGTATATCCCATAAGGAAATAATCTACTGCTCTCGCACAGTCTCTTCCCTGTCTTATAGCCTTGACAACAAGTGACTGTCCTGTATGCATATCTCCTGCTGTAAATACTCCTGGTACACTTGTTTCAAATCCATCTGCTGCTGTCTTTACATTAGTTCTTTCTGTAAGCTCAACGCCAAATGCATCTGTAACATATTTCTGTGAACCTAAGAAGCCTGCAGCTATCAGTACAAGTTCACATGGAAGCTCTGCTTCTGTTCCCTCTACAGGAACCATCATTCTTCTTCCTGTCTTTTCATCAGTCTTAGACTCAAGCTTTATAGTAACAACACTTGTAAGATTGCCCTTCTTATCCTTCTTGAATTCCTTAACTGTAGTTGTATATATTCTTGGGTCATGTCCGAATACTGCAATTGCCTCTTCCTGACCATAATCTGTCTTGCAGACTAATGGCCACTGTGGCCAAGGATTGCTCTCTGCACGCTCGTCTGGTGCTTTTGGCATCATCTCAAGCTGTGTTATTGACTTGCAGCCATGTCTTATACATGTTCCGACACAGTCATTACCTGTATCACCGCCGCCGATAACAATAACATTTTTATCCTTTGCAGAAATGTATTTGCCATCCTTAAGTCCTGAATCAAGAAGACTCTTTGTAGTAGCTGTAAGGAAATCTACCGCAAAATATATTCCATTGGCATCTCTTCCCGGAGCGTTGATATCTCTTGGGTTGGCAGCTCCGCAGGCAAGTACTACGGCATCATAATCTGCCATCAGCTTCTTAGCCTTGATGTTCTCACCAACATTTGCATTAGTTACAAACTCAATGCCTTCTTCCTTCATAATATCAAGCTTTCTGTCAATTATGTGCTTCTCGAGCTTCATATTAGGAATACCATATCTTAAAAGTCCACCGATACGATCAGCTCTTTCATATACAGTAACACTGTGGCCTCTCTGATTTAACTGGTCTGCCACAGCAAGACCTGCAGGGCCTGAACCTACTACAGCAATTCTCTTCTTAGTTCTTACTTTAGGAGGATTAGCCTTTGCATATCCTTTGGCATATGCATGTTCAATAATTGCCATTTCATTTTCCTTGGTACATACTGCCTTGCCATTGAGTCCGCATGTACATGCTTTCTCGCAGAGTGCAGGACACACACGGCTTGTAAATTCTGGGAAATTACTAGTCTTATGTAATCTGTGATATGCCTGCTCCCAGTTTCCTGTATACAGAAGGTCATTCCATTCCGGAATAAGGTTGTTAAGAGGACATCCGCTAGTCATTCCTTTTATTGTCATACCAGACTGGCAGAATGGCACGCCACAGTCCATGCAGCGTGAACTCTGCTTTCTTTGTTCATCTTCTGACAGAGGAGTATGAAATTCATTAAAATTCTTTATTCTTTCCTTAGGTGAAACCGCTGTGGCTTCAACTCTTTCATAGTCTAAAAATCCTGTTGGCTTTCCCATGGTGTGCTCCTTTCTACTTGGTTGCAGCGTAGAATGCTTCTATCTGAGCCTGTTCGCTGCTAAGTCCTTTTTCTTCCATCTGTACTATCATGTTAAGCATCTTCTTATAATCATGTGGCATGATCTTCTTGAACTTAGGAAGATATTCTCCGAAATTATCAAGTATTTCCTTGCCCTTCTTAGAATTAGTGTATGCAACATGTTCTGTGATAAGCTGCTTTAACTCAAGGACATCATATTTGTTAGACACTGCTTCCATTGAAACAAGCTGCTTATTAACCCTCTTGTAAAGACTTGTGTCCTCATCAAGAACATAAGCAATACCACCGCTCATACCAGCAGCAAAGTTCTTGCCAGTCTTACCTAATACTACTACTGTACCACCTGTCATATATTCACAGCCGTGATCACCAGTTCCCTCAACAACTGCTGTTGCACCTGAATTTCTTACACAGAATCTCTCTCCGGCAACACCATTGATGAATGCCTTACCACTTGTAGCACCATATAAAGCAACATTACCGATGATGATATTCTCATCTTCCTTATAAGTACTTCCTGTTGGTGGATAGACAATAAGTTTTCCACCTGAAAGACCCTTACCGAAGTAATCGTTACTGTCACCGACAAGTTCAAGTGTAAGTCCCTTAGGAATAAATGCACCAAAGCTCTGTCCGCCTGCGCCATTACATTTTACTGTATATGTATCATCATCAAGCTTATCATCAAATCTTCTTGTAATCTCAGCGCCAAGAAGTGTTCCTAAAGCTCGGTCTGTATTGGCAACATCTATCTCAAGACTTCTCTTGCTTCCTGTCTCCATAGCAGACTCGAACTTCTTAAGTAATATCTTCTCATCGACTGTCTTTTCAAGTTCAAAGTCAAATACATTCTTCTTATCATAATGTATCTTTGTCTGCTTAACATATGGATTATCAAGGATCTGTGATAAATCAACCTCTGCTGAACGACCGCTTCTTGCTACATTCTTCTGCTCAAGTAAATCTGTTCTTCCTACAAGCTCATCAAGTGTCTTGATACCTAAGTCAGCCATTATCTCACGAAGCTCCTGTGCAATGAATCTCATGAAATTAACAACATATTCAGGCTTACCTGTGAATCTCTTACGAAGCTCAGGGTTCTGTGTTGCAACACCAACAGGGCATGTATCAAGGTTACATACTCTCATCATTACGCAGCCCATAGTTATAAGTGGAGCTGTTGCAAATCCGAATTCCTCTGCGCCAAGCATTGCTGCAATAGCAACATCTCTGCCGCTCATTAACTTACCATCTGTCTCAATAATAACCTTATTACGGAGTCCGTTCATTGTAAGTGTCTGATGTGCCTCTGCAAGACCTAACTCCCAAGGAAGTCCGGCATTATGTATAGAGCTTCTTGGAGCTGCACCAGTACCTCCGTCATAACCAGAGATAAGAATTACCTGTGCACCTGCCTTGGCAACACCAGATGCAACTGTACCAACGCCAGCCTCTGAAACAAGCTTAACTGATATTCTTGCATTCTTGTTGGCATTCTTAAGGTCATATATAAGCTGTGCCAGATCCTCGATTGAATATATATCATGATGTGGTGGTGGTGAAATAAGTGCAACACCCGGAGTTGAAAGACGGGTCTTTGCAATCCAAGGATATACCTTCTTTCCTGGAAGATGTCCACCTTCGCCAGGCTTAGCGCCCTGTGCCATCTTAATCTGAATCTCCTTCGCACTTACAAGGTATCTTGAAGTAACACCGAATCTACCAGATGCAACCTGCTTAATTGCTGAACATCTGTTAAGGCCATCAGGACCAACATTTAATCTGTCGATGTCCTCACCACCTTCACCTGAGTTAGACTTACCATGAAGCATGTTCATGGCAATAGCCATAGTCTCATGTGCTTCTCTTGAAATAGAACCATATGACATAGCGCCAGTCTTAAATCTTCTTACGATAGAATCAACGCTCTCAACCTCATCAATGCTGATTCCCTTCTTAGGGAATTTGATATTCATAAGACCTCTTAAGTTCTTAACGCCCTCTTCCTTATTGACAAGAGCAGTATACTCTTTAAATGTCTTGTAATCACCTGTTCTTGTAGCAAGCTGTAACAAATGTATTGTCTGTGGATTATACAGATGCTCTTCCTTGCCACTTCTCATCTTATGAGCACCTGAACTGTCAAGAGTAGTATCTGTTGAAAGTCCAAGTGGATCAAATGCCTTAGAATGAAGAGTTTCAACATCTTCCTGAATATCCTTTAATGACACACCTTCAATTCTTGAAACTGTACCCTTAAAGTACTTATCTATAACATCTGAATTAATACCAATTGCCTCAAAAATCTTGGCTCCCTGATATGACTGGATTGTTGAAATACCCATCTTAGCAGCAATCTTAACAATACCTGTGATAATTGCCTTATTGTAATCATCAACAGCTGCATAATAATCCTTATCGAGCATGTTAAGGTCTATAAGCTCCTGAATACTCTCCTGTGCAAGATATGGATTAATTGCAGAAGCACCATATCCAAGAAGAGTTGCAAAATGATGGACATCTCTTGGCTCACCACTCTCTAAGATTACAGCCATGCTTGTTCTCTTCTTAGTCTGTACAAGGTACTGCTGTAATGCAGCAACTGCAAGTAATGAAGGAATAGCAACATGATTCTCATCAACACCTCTGTCTGAAAGGATAATGATATTAGCACCTTCTCTGTGTGCTCTGTCAACCTCAACAAATAAATGATCAATAGCTTTTTCAAGTGAAGTGTTCTTATAATATATAATAGGAATTGTCTCTACCTTAAATCCTTCAACATTCATATTCTTAATCTTAAGAAGATCTGTATTAGTAAGGATTGGATCATTAATTCTTAACTGTTTGCAGTTCTCAGCCTTTTCCTCAAGAATATTACCCTCTGTTCCAAGATAAACAGTTGTTGATGTAACAACCTTCTCTCTTATAGAGTCAATTGGAGGATTAGTAACCTGTGCAAATAACTGTTTAAAGTAATTAAATAATGGCTGATGCTTATTAGAAAGTACTGCAAGCGGAGTATCAATACCCATAGCACCTGTCTGCTCTGTTCCATTAAGAGCCATTGGAAGTATTGAAGTCTTGAAGTCCTCATATGTATAGCCAAATGCTTTCTGAAGTCTTGCTCTTTCTTCCTTAGTGTGTACCGGTACTTTCTTGTTAGGAATCTTTAAATCCTTAAGCTGGATAAGATTACTGTCAAGCCATTCACCATAAGGGTTCTTAGTTGCATATTCTTCCTTAAGCTTATCATCCTCAATAAGTTCGCCCTTAACAGTATCAATAAGAAGCATCTTACCTGGTCTTAATCTGTCTTTTAACTTAATACGGCTCTCATCTATTGGAAGTGCGCCGACTTCTGATGAAAGTATAAGATATCCGTCATTAGTAATATAATATCTTGAAGGACGCAGACCATTACGATCAAGTACTGCTCCAAAGTAATCTCCATCTGTAAATGCAATAGATGCAGGACCATCCCATGGCTCCATCATAGTTGCATAATACTGGTAGAAGTCCTTCTTCTCCTGTGCCATCGCATCATTATTAATCCAAGGCTCAGGAATTGTAATCATAACAGCAAGTGGAAGCGGCATGCCATTCATAACGAAGAATTCAAGTGTGTTGTCTAACATTGCCGAATCCGAACCATTAGTGTTAACAACCGGAGTAATCTTTGACATTTCATCTTCAAGATATGGAGAAGTCATTGTTTCCTCTCTTGCTAACATTCTGTCGGCATTACCTTTGATAGTGTTAATCTCACCATTATGTACCATGAATCTGTTAGGATGAGCTCTCTCCCAGCTTGGATTAGTGTTAGTTGAGAATCTTGAATGAACAAGTGCAATAGCTGATTCATAATCAGGGTTCTCAAGGTCACCAAAGAACTGACGAAGCTGTCCAACAAGGAACATACCTTTATATACAATCGTTCTGCTTGATAATGAACATACGTAAGTTGTATCTTCTGCTGTCTGCTCAAATACTCGTCTTGCAACATAAAGTCTTCTGTCGAACTCAATTCCTTTAGCTGCATTGGCAGGTCTCTTTACAAATCCCTGCATGATATATGGCATACAGTCAACTGCCTTTTTACCAAGGACATTAGGAAATGTTGGAACATCTCTCCAACCCAGGAATTCAAGTCCTTCCTTCTCAACAATGATCTCGAACATCTTCTTGGCTCTGTTTCTTGCCAGTTCATCCTGTGGGAAGAAGAACATTCCGACACCATAATCACGCTCATCTCCAAGCTCAATTCCTAATGGTTTAACGGCTTTCTTAAAGAATTTGTGTGATATCTGAAGAAGGATACCAACACCATCACCAGTCTTTCCTTCTGCATCTTTACCAGCTCTATGCTCAAGATTTTCTACAATGCTTAAAGCATCAGATACTGTCTGATGTGTCTTAACTCCGTTAATACTTACAATAGCTCCGATACCACAGGCATCATGCTCAAGTTCAGATCTGTAAAGACCAGGCTGTTTGATTTCATTTTCCATAAGTCTAATCATCCTTTCGTATATTCTAAAGCTTTGTTTGGGCATAATATACTCCATTCAGGCTCTCTTGTAAATCTTTTTTTGATAATATAGTCTGACTATTTGAATATTTCATATTTTATATATTATTGTCTGTCTATTTTGTTATTTGTGTATATATTGTTTGGTTTTTATTATATTTTTTACGTTTAAATATAATATTCATATATCACTTCTGTTTTAAAAAATTACCTCTGACTATAAAATTGTGTTTGAATTGTGTCTGTTTTCAGCATAAAGTCGCAAAAGAAATAAAAAAATAAAGTGATAAAACCTTATATAATAAGTCATAAGATTTTATCACTTTATAATATTAACCACATTTATCTAATTATTATCCAGCGTTCCGCCTACAATAAAATTAACTGCCTTTTCTCTGACAGAAAATTCTATGTCTGTATGTTCTCCACCAAATTCTCCATCAAGTGTCCATGAAACAGGCTGTGGAGATTCAAATCTGACAGCTTTCGTTTTCCATGTACATACCCAGTCACATTTACTAAGGTCCTTAGTTATAAAAGCATTAACCAGTGACTGTACAGCAATAGGATTATTAAGTTCCCTGATAAGAGTTACCTCAAACAGACCATCCTGCAAATCAACATCATTACCAGTCAGATTCTTTATTCCTCCTACCGAATCAGTATTACTGATCATTCCATACACAAAGTTTCCTTCAATATTAATCTCATCTGAGAACACACGCATATACTGTGGCTTAATCGTAGACAGGCTCTTAACTGCCTCTATCACATATGCCTGATGTCCAAGCACATTCTTAAGATTCTGTGGCGTTCCATAAGAGACTCTTGTAAATGCGCCAAATGCTGCGACATAATTAAATGAACGTTCTCCATTAACCATACCGACATCACATGAAAAAAGTCTGCCTTTAGCTATGTTAACAGCAGCTTTTACCATATTACGTGGAATTCCAAGACTGGCTGCAAAATCATTAGTTGTTCCGCTTGGTATATATCCTATTGGTGGTTTTTCGCCCTTATATTCAAGTATTGCTGCAACTGTCTCATTAAGAGTTCCATCTCCTCCACTGCACGCTACCACATCATACCTGCCTTCATTGTCAATTATATGCTGGTATCCATCACGTGGAGCTTTCGTCGGATATACAGTAACCTCATATCCTGCCTTGGAAAACACCTGGATTATCTTCATTAACTGATTCTTAATCTGCGCTTTACCAGAGTTAGGATTAAAAACAAATAGCATCTTTTTCATAATTACCTGTCCCATTTATCACATAATGCATTAATCTGATCTGTAAACTTGGCCAGATCCTTGTTAGCGCCGCCCTCATTGTGCATGATAACTGTCATAAGGCGCTTTCCTGCAGCAACAAGTCTGTCAAATACAGTCTTATTACGCTGCGTTGTTGTAATTCTTCTTGACTTCTTCTCCTTAATGCCTTCAGAAATAACTCTGTCTGCAATCAGATCATAACTTCCACCAGTATATGGTGCCATGGCATCATATCCATATTCTTCCTTAAGGCACTCTGTAAACTCATCACATACACTGTCCTCGCCGTGTACAACAAATACCTTCTTAGGTTTCTTTTCAAATGCATTAATCCAGTGAAGAAGTCCTTCCTTATCAGCATGGCCACTTGACCCCTGAAGCTGTACGATCTCAGCCTTTATCTGTATTGGCTCGCCAAAAAGCTTAATCTCTTGTGCACCATCAACTATAATACGACCTGTTGTTCCAACAGCCTGATAACCAACAAATACAATTGTACACTCTGGTCTCCATAAGTTGTGCTTGAGATGATGTCTGATTCTTCCAGCTTCACACATACCAGATGATGAGATAATAACCTTAGGATTAGGATCAAAGTTAATCTGCTTAGACTCATCACCAGTAGTTGCATACTTAAGTCCCGGAAATGTAAGTGGATTAATCCCTTTCCTTACAAGCTCCACTGCTTCATCATCAAAACAGCTCTCAACATTCTTAATAAAGATATTAGTTGCCTCAATTGCAAGCGGACTATCCATATATACATCAAAGTCCCTGCCAACAAGATTATCTTCCTTTATCTTTCTTATAATATAGAGAAGTTCCTGTGTTCTTCCAACAGCGAATGAAGGAATAACAACATTACCACCTCTTTCAAATGTTCTCTTAAAAATATTAGTTAAATCTTCAACATAATTAGTAGTTCCACCATGACTTCTGTTACCATATGTTGATTCCATTACAACATAATCAGCATCCTTGACATGCTTAGGATCTCTAATTATTGGCTTGTTGATATTGCCAATATCTCCTGAGAATACAATCTTTTCTGTTATATCACCATTATCAGTCTTCTCAGTTGCCCACACTTCAATACTTGCTGAACCAAGCAGATGTCCTACATCTGTGAATCTTATCTTAATTCCTTCTGCAATATCATATACCTTATCATACTCGCAGCCAACAAACTGCTTGCATACATTAACTGCTGCATCCATATCATACAGAGGAACGAATTCCTTAAGCTTTCCTCCTGATCTTGCAGCTTTTCTGTTTCTCCATTCAGCTTCAAACATCTGTATGTGTGCACTGTCACGCAGCATAATCTCACACAGCTGTGCTGTAGCCGATGTAGAATATACCTGTCCTCTGAATCCGTTCACATACATAAGTGGAATAAGACCTGAGTGGTCAATATGCGCATGTGTCAGCAATATACAGTCTACATCAGATGCAGCAACCGGCAGTTCCTGATTCTCATACACATCATTTCCCTGTTCCATACCACAGTCTACAAGAATATTAAGACCTGCTGCCTGTAAGAAATGACAGCTTCCTGTTACCTCATGATCCGCGCCTAAAAATGTTAGTTTCATAATATGCCTCATTTCCGCGTCAACGCATTTATTTCACGATATTTCTGATGTAATTGTAACATTTTCATATGTGAAATTGAATATGTCTTTGATAAAATTTTAATTAATTTTCTGTATATTCAATATCTGTAAATGTAACATCTGCATTTCTTGCAACAAAAAATCCTACGTATACATGCTTTGGATCTATGGCTGTCAGTTTAAAATCAAATCCACCTGTCAGGAACTCTCCATCGCCTAATTTTACCGCATAGCCATCCGGATTAGACTTTATACATACATCAACTGTATCCCCAGGCTTAAGTTCTTTTCCTGTCACTGTACCCTGCATAAGCTCACTGTTCTTTCTTGCAAAACAGCTCCATGCCTGCTCTTTATAAGTAAGATTAAGTGGTGCTGCAGCCACATAATCCCCAAGTACATCAGGCATTTTCTTATCAATATACATGTCGTCTCTTACCATAAGTCCGAATGACACCTGATTATTATAGAAATAGTCATTAATTGTCATCTTTGCCTTAATGGTAAAGTTCACATTTACAGGAATTTTCTTATAGTACATTGCTATTCCATCTGTAACAGTAGATATCTTGCCATCATTATTCTTAACTGCGATGTGTATTCCCCCTTGAACTTCCTCAAGTATATAATTATCAGATTCCGTTGGCAGAGTTATAACATCACCGAATACTGTGCCTTTGAATCCATATGCATCTTTAAAGTTCTTGCTGTCAGCAAGCTCATCACTGAATACAACCGGCTTG
This sequence comes from uncultured Eubacterium sp., assembly GCA_945910225.1. Lineage (GTDB taxonomy): Bacteria > Bacillota > Clostridia > Lachnospirales > Lachnospiraceae > Lachnospira. Next base: position 17,695 of record CAMDYG010000033.1, read on the forward strand.
TATGAAGCATTTTTCTCAAGATATCTATTCTTGTCCGGAAGCGGTTCATCTGCCCTTATATTAACTATATTCTCTGAAAGTCCTGATATTCCAGTCTTTTCAAGCTCCTGCATAACAAGGAAAGCATTAACCCTGCCTCCCCATATGTTAGTATGTGTATTATCAACGCTGACTGCCTTATTAGATGGCCATGCATGAAGATATATTGTCTCTTCTGGTCCTAATTCATCATATAAAGCCTTTGTTTTTTCAGTCATATCAATACAGACAAGTCCAAGTTCCTTAGCAAGGTCGCGGATTGCCTGTGGATAGTCTCCGCCCTTAAACTGTGCTGCGTCATCAGTTATATGAAGCTCCTGTCTTGTCCACTCTCCTGTCGCAGTCCTTCTTACAATAGGTGTACACAGTATCGGTGTACATGAAACATCAAGTGCCGGCTTAATGTAATTATCATATAATGATGCTGCAAATGTGCCTTCTGTATCCCTGCCGCCTATCGGGCTTGTATATCTTCCTGCCTCTGTTTTCTCATCATTATGTCCGAATCCGATTATAAGAAAATCTCCTGCTTTCATGCCAGCAAGAAGCTCCTTATAATTCTCTTCCTTAGTAAAACTTAAACTGCTTCTTCCTGAAAGTGCAAGATTATTAACCTGCACCTTACTGTTAAGATAACAGCCAAGCTTTGTTCCATATCCATATCTTGGATAATAATATTTGTCATCAAAAGAACTTAATGTTGAATCGCCAACAACCCATAATGTACTCATCGTATGTCACCTCATTTTCAGCTGATTAATATGTTTTATTAAGGTAGTTTTCACGGAGATGTTCCTCCATTGCAGCTATCTCTTTCTCAAACTCCCTTGCAGATATAAGCAGGCATCCCTCCCCTCTTATAATAACCTGCTCCACCCCGTCTGATGTCGCCACTGTCACATTATATTTCTTTCCATTCTCATGTGCAAATTTTTCGATATAATGGTCAGCAGTTTCTGCTGTCTTCGTAAATACAACATGAATATTATGAAAATCAATAAACTCCTCATCATGTCCGGGAACCCTGTATGCATCAAATACTGCAATCAGTTCACAGCCCTTCATCGCCTGATAATTGCACAGTATATCAAGCAGCCTGCCTCTTGCACTGTCAAGATTGATCTGTGCAAGTTCTGAAAGCTCCTTAAACGCATGTATTATATTATATCCGTCAACAAGAAGAAAGCTTTTCTTAGCCGGATTGTATTCAGGTGCTTTCGGAGGATTCTTAACATTTGCATTGCCACCCGTAACATATCTTCCAACCGCTGAGTCCGCTTTTCTCTTAGATAACTTTCTTCTCTCGTTATCGCCCCTGCTATTAGAAAAATATGTCTCATTCAATATTCTGTCCACTTCATCTGTTCCAATCCACTCGTCAGACACTGTTCTTGAAGCCTGCTTTGCAGTCAGCTTAACCTCCCTGTCAGACTGTCCTCCGGCAACCCCAGAATCCGTCACGGCTATCTCGACATGTGCATGTTCTCTTACTTCATTCCACGGCACAACATATCCTGAACCGCCTGCACAGAATACTGAATCTACCGGATTTCTTGTATCGCGTTCTGGTTCATAGCCGAATTTTTCGATAACCTCTTCTGTATTATGACAAGGTCTGTAACCTGCCATCTTAAGCGCAAGTCTGCCTGTTCCCTTGGTATAGGCATTGACCTCTGCCTGATAGTTGCCAATCACTGAAACCGGGCCTTCGCCTGTGATAACGACATTGTCACCATCAGCCTCCTGCATGTTAAATGCTGCTCCCATTCTCTCAAAGTCTGTCATTGCCCTGCCGACATAATCACGCTTTACCTCAAGTGAAAATGCATAGAATGGTTCTAATAGTACTGATTCTGCCTGCATAAGTCCCTGCCTTACAGCTCTGTAGGTTGCCTGTCTGAAATCCCCACCTTCAGTATGCTTCGGGTGCGCCCTTCCTGCAACAAGCGTAATCTTCATATCCGTCAGTTCAGAGCCTGTAAGCACTCCTCTATGCATTTTTTCACACAAATGTGTATACACAAGCCTCTGCCAGTTCTTATCAAGTATATCCTCACTACAATGACATTCGTATCTCATGCCGCTTCCCGGCTCACCCGGTTCAAGCAGCAGATGAACCTCCGCATAATGTCTTAAAGGCTCGAAATGACCAATTCCATATGCCTTATTCTTAATTGTCTCTTTATATACAATGCTTCCTTCTCCAAATGTTACATCTACGCCAAATCTTGTCTTGATAATATTAGTAAGCACCTCAATAAGTACCGGTCCCATTACACTCACATGAATTTCTTTGAAGTTCTCATCCCATTCAACATGAAGCTCAGGTTCTTCCTCCTCAAGTGTACGAAGCTTTGAAAGAAGTGCCACCGGATCTGCTCCTGCCGGAAGATTAAGCTTATAATTAAGTACCGGCTCAAGCACAGGTATATTATCCTCTCCGCCTGCTCCAATAAACTGACCCGCCTTAGTTTCTGATAATCCTGTCACAGCACACACTGTTCCAGCAACTGCTTCATTAATGCTTGTAAACTTATCCCCAGCATATACTCTTATCTGGTTGACCTTTTCATTACCAATAAGCATTTTTGATTTTAGAGAACCACCGCACACCTTAAGATGTGTCAGTCTTTCCCCTCTGTCATCTCTTGTTATCTTATACACCTTTGCCGAGAAGCCTTCTCCATAATCAGGACAGCTTACATATGTATCAATTCCATTTATAAGCTCCTCAATTCCGTTCATTCTGAGTGCTGATCCGAAATATACAGGAAACATTTTTCTTTCCATAATCATGCGGCTCATAAGGGCATCATCTACGTTTGCAAATTCAAGGAACTGCTCAAGTGCCTCTTCATGGCACATTGCCACTTCTTCATAATCTATATTATTAAAGTCCACGCACGACTCTGACAGCCTGTTCTTTAGCTGTTCCATGATTCTTGACCTGTCAGTTCCCTGCTGGTCCATCTTATTGACAAATATAAATACCGGAATCCCAAGTCTTTTAAGCAGACTCCACAGTGTCTCAGTATGCCCCTGCACTCCGTCCATTCCGCTTATAACAAGAACTGCTGCGTCAAGCACCCACAGCGTTCTCTCTGTCTCCGCTGAGAAATCAACATGTCCAGGCGTGTCAAGCAGTGTATACGAACTTCCATTGTAATTATAGGCTGCCTGCTTAGAAAATATGGTAATCCCTCTTGCTCTCTCCATATCCCCTGTATCAAGAAATGTATCCTGATTATCGACTCTTCCAAGCTTTCTTATACTTCCCGCACTATATAGTATCGCCTCTGATAGCGTAGTTTTCCCCGCATCAACATGCGCCAGCATGCCTATTGTTATCGGATTACTATGTGCCATATCATTTCCTTTCTCCAAGTTTTATTCCATGCCTTCTTTAAGCCATCTCGCAATATTGGTAAAATCAATCTTAAGTTCTCCATTATATATATTCACTGGAACCGGCTTATCAAATCCATATATCACCGGATACACATCACTCTCAAAGAAATACACAAGAACCTTCTCCTGCGCAAAATCCAGTATCCAGTATTCACGCACTCCAGCCTCCATATACTTGGAAAGCTTCAATGCATAATCCTTCTTCTTGGTAGACGGAGAAATAACCTCAACGACAAAATCCGGTGCACCATATATACCAAATCTCTTAATCTTAGATGTATCGCATACTATTCCTACGTCCGGCTGAACCATAGTCCTCTCATCACAATCAAGCTGTACATCTACAGGTGCTATAAATGGACGGCAGTTTCCACCATGTTCCATAATATAATTAGCAATCTGCCTGTGAATCTCTCCACCAATTGACTGATGTCCGAAAGTCGGCGAAGCCATATCATAAAAGTATCCGTCAATCAGCTCCACTCTCTGTTCATCAGGCAGTGCCCTGTAATCATCAATAGTGTATTCACCATTCTTTCTTGCCTTATATAATCCACCCGGCTCCCTTACTTCCAACTGTTCATTAAAAACCTGTTCCAGTGCTGAAAGAGTATCATATCGTGGACTCTCTGTTTCCCCAGAAAAAATCTTCTGCACTGTTCCCAGAGGCACCCCAGACAATTCAGCAATCTTGGCATATGAATATCCTTTTTCCTTCTTCTTCTCTTTCATCTCATTAATTGTCATATAATCCTCTCCAATCAAAACATAAGTATCCGTACATGATTAAATATAATTTCTATACTCATTATAAGAGTTGTATATCCATTAGTCAACCAAAATATAGTAAATAAATATCCGTTTTATAACCGTTTTATTTCCATACTTACTGGTTGAAACTTAAATGATGTTAAATATTGCACTTGAGCTTAGCTCACTTCTGATAAATACACATTTTATAATAATGATTTTGAATCAATATATCGTGAATATGAATCCCGTAATGTAGATATTGATGTAATGGAGCTGATATGCAGCATAACATCAGTTCCAAAGCTTTTGGATTTATGTACAGATAATGAACAAGTACACTAAAGAAGACTTAGAAAGAGCAGAAGCTGCTATTGCCAATGGTAACTAATACAACAATAATATTAATATAATTAATAATACTAAAGCCAGTTAATCTAACTTTGAGGGGCACCCCATTAAGATTAACTGGCTTATTTTATCTGATACTTTTATAGATTTCCGGTCTTCTGTCACGGAACAGTCCCCAGCTTATGCGCATGTCTGTATCAGCGTCAATGTCTGTTTCTCCATATACAATCTGTTCCTTGTCTCTGGAAGCCTGCATAACAATCTCCCCTGTTGCATCAGTTACAAATGAAGAGCCATAGAATACAAGTGATGACTCCTGATGTCCGTTGGCTTCCGATGGTGTAACCTTCTCCTCCCCGATACGATTGGCAGCTACAACAGGAACTATATTGCACGCTGAATGTCCCTGCATGCATCTTCTCCAGTGTGGCATGCTGTCAACCTCAAGGATTGGTTCCGACCCAATCGCAGTAGGATAGAAAAGGATTTCTGCTCCCTGTACCGCCATTCCTCTGGCTGTCTCAGGAAACCACTGATCCCAGCATATTCCCACGCCTATTCTTGCATATCTGGTGTCCCACACCTTAAATCCTGTATCCCCTGGTGTGAAATAGAACTTTTCCTGATAATAATGGTCATCAGGAATATGTGTTTTTCTGTATATTCCAAGAACACTTCCATCTGCGTCTATAACCGCAACTGTGTTGTAGAACACATTTATGTCTCTTTCATAAAAGCTTATCGGAAGCACAACCTGCAGCTCGGCTGCCACCTTCTGAAAATGCTTTACCGCCGGGTTATCATCAACAGGTGTTGCAAATGCGTAATAATCATAATTTCTCTCCTGACAGAAATACTGTCTTTCAAAAAGCTCCGGAAGCAGTATTATCTGTGCTCCATTAGCTGCTGCCTCACGAACCATTTTATCAGCCTTTGCAATATTCTCTTCTACCGACCTTGAACACTGCATCTGTATTCCTGCATATTTTACATTTCTCACACTATTTTACCTCCGGTATCTGTTGTGTAATACAGTGGATATTGCCTCCACCAACTATAATGTCTCTTGCATATATCCCGACTATCTTTCTGTCTGGAAACGCTTCTTTAAGCACATCTATTGCAAGGCTGTCCGCCTCATCACGAAACTGCGGCACTATTACTGAATCATTGGCAATATAGAAATTAACATAAGACGCTGCGAGACGCTCGCCTGCCTCTCTCATGTCCTCGCCTTCCTCAAATTCAAAGCCATTAAGTTCCTCCTCGGTTATGCACACTGGTTTCTTAGGAATAAGCATTTTTCTCACTTTAAAATATCTTCCTTTGGCATCAGTTACATTTTCAAGGGCAGACAGGCAAGCCTTGCTCATTGCGTACTGCGGGTCGTTCTCATCATCCGTCCACGCAAGCACAACTTCTCCTGGTGCTGTAAATGCACATACATTATCCACATGCTCATTAGTCTCGTCATTATATATTCCACATGGAAGCCAGATTATCTTGTTCACATTGCAGTACTGCTTTAACTTATCCTCAATCTGCGCCTTAGTAAGTTCAGGATTTCTTCCCTTGCTCAACAGGCAGCTTTCAGTAACAAGCATTGTTCCTTCGCCATCTGTATGAATTGAACCGCCTTCCAGAACAAATGGTGCTGCATTATATCCCTGACAGCCAAGATAAGACATAAACTTTCCGGCTACAAGATTGTCCTTTTCCCAGTCCGCATAAAGTCCGTCATATGTTCCGCCCCACGCATTAAATTCCCAGTTAATCCCCCGTAAATCTCTTGTTTCATATGGTGTATCCGCATTTCCACTCACAACAAATGTCGGTCCGGTGTCTCTTGCCCATGCATCATTCGTATCCATGACTACAAGCCTGACCGCTTCCGGAAGCATCTTCGCTGCTTCTTCTTTTCTGCCCTCTGATACAATCATGTACACCTGCTCGCTCTCACTGATTACAGACGCAATCTGTGCAAATGCTTTCTTAGCCGCCTTTGCTCCATAAGCCCAAGACCCCGGTCTTTCCGGCCATATCATAATGCAGCCCTGATGTCTTTCAAATTCAGCAGGCATGCGGAATCCGTCTGCTGCCGGAGCGCTGTTTATATAATCCATATCTATAATCTCCCTTTGAAATCTTCATAGCCAAAATGCTTCCACACCTTACATTCCCCATCACAATCCATAATTGCAATATCCGGCAGTGGAATTCCGTTAAATGTATTGTTCTTAACCATCGAATATATAGCCATATCTTCAAATACAATTCTGTCTCCAATATTAATTTCCCTGCCAAATTCATAATCGCCTATTATATCTCCTGCAAGGCATGTATAAGATGACAGTCTGTATCTGTATCTTCCCTTCTTCGCCGGTTTCCATATACCTTCTTTTACATCCATATCAAAATCAATCTCTATGTCCTTATCAATTCCATACTCATCTTCTATGTCCGATATTTTCAATCCATCACGAAGCGGTGGTGTATATGGCATCTCCAGTACATCAGGCATATGGCACGCTGCTGAGGCGTCAAGTATAAGCGTTGTTATTCCATTTTCCACTTTATCAAGCACAGTAGTTACAAGATACCCTGCATTAAGTGCAACAGCCTCCCCTGGTTCAACATACACCTGTACATCATATTCCTTTTGCACATGAGTGATACATTTTTCAAGAGTTTTAATGTCGTAATCTTCACGGGTTATATGGTGTCCGCCACCGAAATTAACCCACTTCATATCTTTCATCAGAAAACCGAATTTCTCTTCAACAACCTTTAATGTTGCCTCTAAGTCATCTGAATTCTGTTCGCACAGTGTGTGAAAATGTATTCCTTCCATGCCGGATAACACATCAGGTTCTTCCTTAAGTGCAGCTTTCAGATTCTTAATTGTAACCCCAAGTCTGCTGCCCGGTGCGCATGGGTCATATATTGCATGGTCACCCTGTGTTGAGAACTCAGGATTAATGCGCAGTCCAAAGCTTACCCCTGCCTCAATACATTTAGCTTTATGTTTCTTTAACTGTGAAACTGAATTAAAGACAACATGGTCACATATATTTACAAGCTCGTCCATATCTTCATCAGTAAATGCGGGTGCAAATACATGATTTTCTTTTCCCATGCACTCAGCACCAAGTCTGGCCTCATATATTCCGCTCGCCGTTGTTCCACTTATATACTTTCCAATAAGCGGATATTCTGCATATGCTGAAAATGCTTTCTGCGCAAGCAGTATGTGGCAGCCCGTATCTTCTTCCACTTTATGAAGTATCTCAAGATTATGGATAAGCATTTTCTCATCAATTACATATGCCGGTGTCTTTAACTCATCAAATCTCATAATTAACCTCTCTTCTTAGTTCAACAAATCTTTCTGCTGCAATTGTTTCTGTTCATCAGTCGACCAAAACAGGATTTTCATCGACAACCCATGGAAGACCATACTTATTAAGCGCCTCCATGTATGGATCAGGATCAAATTCATCTGTTGTGAATACACCAGGTTTATTCCAGAGTCCCTTGGCAACAAGCATTGTACCAATCATAGCAGGTACACCTGTTGTGTACGAAATAGCCTGTGAACCTACCTCACGGTAACATTCCTGATGGTCACACACATTGTAAATATATATCTTCTTCTCCTTTCCATCCTTGATACCTGTGAAGATACAGCCGATATTAGTCTTACCTACTGTTCTTGGGCCAAGAGAAGCTGGATCTGGAAGAAGCGCCTTTAAGAACTGGATTGGAACAATTTCCTGTCCATTGAATTCAACCGGGTCAGTTCTTAACATTCCAACATTCTCAAGGCATTTCATATGTGTAAGATAACTCTGTCCAAATGTCATGAAGAAACGGATTCTCTTAACATGTGGAATATTAGCAGCAAGTGCCTCGATCTCTTCATGATGAAGCAGGTACATATCCTTCATTCCAACGCCTTCAAAATTATACTCTCTCTTTATTGACATAGGTGGTATCTCAACCCAGTGTCCGTCCTCCCAGTATGATCCCGGTGCTGATACCTCACGAAGATTAATCTCTGGGTTAAAGTTAGTTGCAAACGGATATCCATGGTCACCACCGTTGCAGTCTAATATATCAATTGTATGTATCTCATCAAAATAATGCTTCTGTGCATAAGCAGTGAATACGCTTGTTACACCCGGATCAAATCCTGTTCCTAAAAGCGCTGTGATTCCAGCTTCTTTATATTTTTCTCTGTAAACCCACTGCCATGAGTAGTCAAAATATGCTGTAAATCCGAGGCGTTTACATCTCTCCTCATATACCTTTCTCCACTCAGGATTGTCTGTATCCTCACACTCATAATTAGCAGTATCCACATAAGGAACTTTGCATGCAAGGCAGGCGTCCATAATAGTAAGATCCTGATATGGAAGTGCCACATTAAGAACTACATCCGGTTTGAATTCATTAATAAGCGCGATAACCTCATCTGTGTTGTCAGCATCAACCTTTGCTGTTGTGATATTAGTGCTTGTCTTGTCCTTTAATTCTTCTGCTAATTTGTCACATTTGCTCACTGTTCTGCTGGCTATGCACAGGTCTGAAAACACCTCGCTCACCTGACATATCTTGTGGATTGCTACTGAAGCAACTCCTCCGCAACCAATTACTAATACTCTGCTCATCTTTCTTCCTCCTGTTCTAATAATTCTTCAACATACTTTGGCAGCATAAATGCGCCTGTA
>CAMDYG010000034.1 GCA_945910225.1 uncultured Eubacterium sp.
GCCATTGACATATACATGGCCGCCTGAAATCTGGATAACATCTCCTGGTACGCCGATTATACGCTTTACAAAATTCTGTGATTCGTCGTCAGGATACTTAAATATAACTATGTCGCCACGTTTAGGCTCACTAAAAGTATATGCAAGACGAAATCCTATAAGTCTGTCTCCAGTAAGAATTGTATTCTCCATAGAACCAGATGGAACCTGGGCATTTACAATTATGAATCGTGTAAACAGAAAAGCTACAATAGCGGCGAGAGCCAGAAGCTTTATAAAACTGAAAACTTCAGAACCAAATGAATTCTTTTTTGGTTTGGGAACTTCGTTGGTAAAAGTCTCAGGAGCATCCGGCTCATATGAGTATGAATCATTATCATCATAATCGCTGTCGTCATATTCAAAATCATCATCAATGAATTCCAGACCATCATCGCCATTGCCAGAATCACTGTTATCATTGTCAAAATGTTTGTAATTGAAATCTGTCATAATTAATTAATCCTTATCTTTATATAAGACAATGATAGTTTAATTAGTGCTATTTTGCAAGCAGTTCCATGATTTTATTGCTGCGGGCAATGAATCCAGTCATCTGTTCAGGAGAGAGTGGAGCATGACTAAGCATAGCAAGGTCAAAGAGCTGTTCACATATAAGTTTAGTGTTCTCACCATCACTATGTTCTGAAATATATTTAACAAGATCATTGTTGGCATTAAGAACAAGTGTCTGGCCTTCTGCACCAAACATGTTAGGATCCATGCCAGCCATACCATACATTTTCATCATATCCTGCATACGTCTGCTTTCTTCAGAGAGTATGATCATAGAAGAAATAGATGCATCTTTTAACTTTGAAACCTCAACTGTAAGATTCTCTTTTCCAAGAGCATCTTTAAATGTCTTAGAGAGCTTTTCAGTCATATCCTTCAACTCGTCTTCAGAAGTTTCTTCCTTAAAGCTATCAGACAGATCAGAATCAATGCGCTTGAATTTGAGATTCTCGTTTTTAGATTCAAGGTTAGTAATAAATGGCTGGTCAATGTTGTGCGTAAGAATTACAGCATCGATGCCCTCATTCTTAAACATGTTGATGTACTGGCTCTGCTCAACTTCGTCTGTTACATAGAAGATAGTGTTTTCATGTTTTTCCTTGTTCTCATCAAGACATTCCTGAAGAGTTAAATATTTGCCGTCAAGGTTCTTAAATATGATGTAATCATTCATCTTTTCAGCAAATTTTTCATCCTTTAAGCAACCGAATTTGATAAATGGATTGATATCATCCCAGTATTTCTCATAGTTTTCTTTATCTGTCTTGCACATGCCAGAAAGCTTGTCGGCAACCTTTTTAGTGATATAATCAGATATTTTCTTAACAAATCCATCATTCTGGAGTGCAGAACGGGATACATTAAGTGGAAGGTCTGGGCAGTCAATAACACCTTTAAGAAGTAGTAAGAATTCTGGAATAACTTCTTTAATGTTATCTGCAACGAATACCTGATTGTTATAAAGTTTAATAGTACCTTCGATGGATTCATATTCTGTGTTAATCTTAGGGAAGTACAGAATACCTTTAAGATTAAATGGGTAATCCATATTAAGGTGAATCCAGAATAAAGGTTCTTTATAATCATGGAATACTTTTCTATAGAAATCCTTGTAGTCATCATCTGAACATTCGTTAGGATGCTTTGTCCAGAGAGGATGAATATCGTTGATTGCAACAGGGCGTTTAACGATTTTAGCCATCTTTTTAGCTGGAACTTTTTCTACAGTTTCTTTTGTTCCATCTTCTTTTTCAACTTCTTCTGTAACGGCGTCTTTAACAAATGTTTCGAGTACCGTATCTTTCTCATTGACTTCTTCTTCAGGAATCTCTTCTGTCTGTTCTCCAGCATCTTCGTTAGTTACGAAAATAGGAACTGGCATGAAAGAGCAGTATTTGTCAAGGACTTCTTTAGCCTTGTACTCGTTGGCAAATTCATAGCTGTCTTCATTAAGGTAAAGAGTTATCTCTGTACCAGGAGTTGTCTTACTTCCTTCGCTTATGTCATATTCTGTACCGCCATCACATGACCAGTGAACTGATTCGGCACCTTCTTTAAATGACAATGTATCAATAGTAACCTGATCAGATACCATAAATGCTGAATAAAAACCTAATCCGAAGTGACCGATAATCTGGTCATCATTAGCTTTATCTTTGTATTTCTCAAGAAATGCCTCAGCACCAGAGAAAGCAATCTGATTAATGTATTCATCCACTTCATCTTTTGTCATACCAATACCATTATCAATGATCTTGATAGTTTTGTCCTTAGCAGATAATTTTATTTCTACTTTGTATTCGATATCGTCTGGAGCTTCATATTCTCCAATCATGTCAAGTTTCTTTAACTTAGTGATTGCATCACATGCATTTGAAACTAATTCTCTATAGAAGATATCGTGATCAGAATACATCCATTTTTTAATAATTGGGAAAATATTCTGACTGTTAATTGATAAATTTCCATGTTCCTTTGACATATTATATAAGCCTCCTTACATTCATTGAACTAATGCTTAATTTAATACAGCATGAATTTAAAGTCAAGTAAAAATTAGCACTCATAATGAATGAGTGCTAACAAAAAAACCGCCTGTCTCTGTGAATAGGCGGTTTTGCTGTATATATTAAATAATTCTAAACTTTAATTATAAGATGTTTCTACTCCTCATATGAGATATCGGATTCAAGAAGAAAGCTGGTTATATACTTTTCAAAGGCTTCATCAAGAGAGTGGTCAAGAGTAAAAATACTTAGAGATGAAGCAGTTGTCATCGTAACTGTATCATTGGAATATTTTATATTAAGGAATAAACCATTAATTGTTTCGGAATCGAAATCAAGGTTATTGTTTTCAATGATTTCACTGACAATATTATCAGGCATGGCAAAAGTAATCTTTAGAAATTCAGGAACACGGCTGCCTTTAATTATACTGAAAGCAAATGGTCTGATTGATTTCCATGTCATATACACAGACGATGGCATTGAAGCAAGTTCTTCAGAAGTGAAAAATGCTGTATTGATACGTCCGTTAACTGAATAGGTACAGCCTGTTGCTATGTCAGCTTCAGATACGCAGAAACCATCAAATGTATCACTTATTAAAAGCTTATTCATGAATTGTTTTATGTCCTTAACTGTTAGGGATACCATTAATAAAATACTCCTTTGGATAATAATTAACATTAGTATAATATAAAATCAGTCTTTTAGAAATATTTTTTGCAATAAAGTTATTAAAGCAAAAAGACATGTGGATATGATACACAGAATTACGATTCCCAGAACTACGTAACTCATCTTAAATACCTGGCTTCCATATATAATAAGGTAACCCAGTCCTTTTTTAGCTGCAAGAAATTCACCGATAATAACCCCGACAAGGCATAAACCAATATTTACCTTCATATTGCTTATTATAATTCGCTTTGAACCGGGAAGAATTAACTTTACAAGAATGTGCCATTTGGAACCATTAAGAGTTCTGATAAGCATTATTTTTTCCTTATCTATGCTAAGAAATCCAGTGTACAGATTGATTATCATTCCAAATATTGCAACGGAGACAGCTGTAATTATTATAGCTTTGGTGTTAGTTCCAAGCCACACAATAAGCATTGGGGCAAGAGCTGATTTGGGAAGACTGTTAAGAACTACCATGAAAGGTTCAAGACAGTCGGATAGTCCTTTAAAACACCACAAAAGAATAGCAGCCAGAAGTCCTGCAATCGTGATTATTGCAAAAGCAACAATAGTTTCGTATAGCGTGACAAATATGTGAGTGAATATAATCCCATCTTTTGCGAGTTCAATAAATGTTTTATACAATCTTACAGGTGAACTGAAGATGAATGCGTTAATGATTCCTTTGCTGGCAGTGTATTCCCATATAAAAAGAAAACCAATGAATAATAAAAGCCGGGATATTATGACTGAAATATTATAAAGGCGCATTTTTAATAAATATTTGTGCTGGGCCTGACTAGTTTTCATTCTAATGCCTCCCTTATTTCGTTGAAATATTTTTCTGATGAGAGTGAGTCTTTGGCTTTGATATCTACTGTTTTAAGAAGGCGAGCTGGTCTCTGGGTAAGAATGAGTACACGGTCTGTCATAGCTATTGCCTCAGAAATATCATGGGTTACCAGTATGACAGTTTTATTTTCATTTTTAAGAATATTGCATATATCTTCCCTGACTTCAAGACGTGTCTGGAAGTCCAGTGCAGAGAAAGGTTCATCCAAAAGAAGAATATCCGGTTTCAAAGCCAGTGTGCGTATCAATGCAGCGCGCTGTCTCATGCCACCGGATAACTGGGATGGTCTTGATGATTTAAAATCAGCCAGATCATATTGTTTTAAAAGTCTGTTGATATATGCAATATTTTCAGACGTCTTTTTTCTATTTATTTCAAGTCCTAACATAACATTTTTATAAATACTCAGCCATTCAAAAAGATTATCTTTTTGAAGCATGTATCCCACCCGGGAGATTTCACCAGAATTATTATGCCCTATTGTAATACTGCCAGATTCAGGCTTTATCAGGTTACACAGTAATGATAAGATTGTTGATTTTCCACATCCGGAAGGACCAACAATAGAGGTAAAGCTTCCAGGCAGGACGCTGAAAGAAAAATCTTCAATGACAGGAATCTCACCAGATTTACTGTGGTAGGAATAGTATATATGATTCATTGAAAGTATAGGCTCCAATATTATACTCCCATATAATGGTTATTATAATTTATGAAAAAAAACAGAAAAAGTGATAATGTACATTGAATAAAATTGCTATTGAGAATATAATGAATTCATTAAAGTCAAATGAGGGGAACTTTATGAACTATTTAGAAAAGGTTATATCTAACATAAGCGGTAACAAGGTATATATCCAGACACATAATTTTCCAGATCCTGATGCAATAGCATGTGCATATGGATTACAGAAACTGCTTGAAGCCAAAGGGATAGAGGCTCAGATATGTTATAAGGGTAGTATAGAACATACTGTTACAGCCAAGATGGTAAAGCTTCTGGGAATTAATGTAAGGGAATACAATAATCCGGATGAATTTAACGAGAAGGATGAGATAATTCTTGTGGATGCCCAGAAAGGTAATTCTAATATTATTGACATGAATGGTCAGGAAATAATATGCATAGATCATCATCCAGTATATGAAGAGGTTAATTACAGGTTTTCTGATATAAGACCTGAGGTCGGAGCATGTGCATCCATAATTTCATCATATTATTTTATTAACAATATTAATATGCCAAAAGATGTTGCAACAGCACTATTGTATGGTATCAAAATGGATACAGCTAATATGAAAAGAGGCGTAACCCAGTTAGATCTTGATATGTTTTATAAGCTGTATATGAGTGCTGACAGGGATATTCTTACGGATCTTGATAGCAGCGTGCTGCATTTTGATGATATTAAAGCATATAGTAATGCGTTCAGCACAATAGATATTGTAGGAGATATCTGTTTTGCAAGTGCAGGACCAGACTGTAAGGAATCACTGATAGCTTCAATATGTGATTTTACGCTGACTCTTGATGGCATAGGCCTGTCAATTGTGTACTCACCTAAAGAGGATGGAATCAAGCTTTCGATAAGAAGTGGAGGAGGATATCTTTCAGGAGTCCTTGCGATGAACGCTTTGAGAGGGATTGGAACTGGTGGAGGCCATGATAATATGGCAGGAGGTTTTATACCATATGGCAAGCCAGGAAATGAAATAACTGAGGAAGATATTAAGGAACTGGAATCTATAATTAAACAGAGATTTATAGAGGAATCAGGAATTAGTATATAATAATTATATGCCTGCAGTATATGATTGCTTATGCAATGTATATTGCAGGCATATTTTTAAAATCCGGGAATTAATTTATTTTTATCTGGATGCGGTCAATGTATTTGTCAAATACACCGGCATACCCATCAGCGCCATTAGATGTGTCATTATCAATCTGGTAATTATAGTATGATAATCCTGCAGGACTGACTCTGTAATAGGCATAACGATAACCTGATTCTTCAATTATATTTTGCGGAGTATAATAATATATCTCTACAGCGTCAATAGGAGTATTGTTGCCGGCATATCCGCTATAGTAATTATTAATATCGGTTTCACGGCTGTCTATAAGACCAAGCCATCCTCCTTTAACGTGTACACGATATTTCAGATATCCGGAATCAGTTGTAATTGCAAGACCTGTAATATACTCTCCCTGTATGCCGGCGTAATCCTCATCGTTTCTGACAACAGGAAGCCAGACACCGGAGGAAAGGCGTGCTTGGTAGAATACATTTATAGGATTATGTGATGCTATATTATCACGGGGAGATGTTATATCCTTATTGGAATAATCAGAATAATATATATTTCCATCATATTCAGAATCTTCTATTTCTACAGCACCAAACTGCCACATAGTACAGTCGAGGCTTGGCGAATCAATACCCCAGTGAGCCAGCCATATATTCATATTGGATAATGACAGAAGTCTGTCTGTGTCAAGTACATTTGTAAAGTAATTATAATTGGCATATACACCGGATTTATAACCACAAATGTTCATTGTTGTAACAAATATTTCACAGAAGTCGGTAAGTAGAGTCCCTTCAGAATATACATCAAGATTATTAGAAACTTTATATCCGTCTGCATCTTCCATGTCAAACCATACTCCAAGTTCGGGGTTACGATTTTTAAGAAGTCTCAGGGCATGGGCGGCTTCGCTAGCAACATCATAATAATCAAGGGCATAGCTGTACAGATATACTCCATAAGGTATGCCAAGCCGTTCACACTCATCCATATTTCTGATTGCGGTATAATCATCCTGGCTGTATTCGTCGCTGCCGTATCCGATACGGATGATAACACCTTCTATATAGTTGCGAACATTATCCCATTCAATGAATCCATTATGGCTGCTTACGTCAATAACAACAGCAGAGGCTTGCAGTGGATAAGAGAATAAAAGGATTAATGCAAAAATAAATGATAGACTTATTTGAAATGATTTTTTCATATTACACCTCCATTCATATAGTCCTAATATAAGATATTCGGTAGTGTGGGAAGGTGTAAATATTATCTTTACAAAAATGTGTTTGAAATATATAATGTATGTTGCATGTCAGTTTATTTAGACGGTGCCACCTTGGCTCAGTCGGTAGAGCGTTTCACTCGTAATGAAAAGGTCGCCGGTTCGATTCCGGCAGGTGGCTTGAATTAAAAAGTCCGTAAAGTCAGTTGGTGTCTGACTTTGCGGACTTTTTATATATATTAATAAAATGTTCTGAAAGAATAAAAGCTTATGAATAAATTTTCTGTATCCCGCCAATCCTAATACAGAATAGTATAATCAGGAGGCAGATATGGGAAAATCTGATGATGAGAAGACAGATGATGACTATAAAGATGGTGCAGTAACCAGGAATAATATTCAGGTAATAACAATAATTGGAGAGATAGAAGGACATGATAATCTGCCGGCGGCAAGTAAAGCAACGAAATATGAACATATGCTGCCCAAGCTCGCAGAAATCGAAATGGATGAAGATATTAAGGGTGTGTTATTCATAATGAATACAGTTGGAGGCGATGTGAGTGCAGGACTTGCGCTGGCTGAAATGATTGCATCAATGCAAAAGCCGACAGTTTCATTAATAATAGGAGATTCACATAGTATAGGGGTTCCACTTGCAGTAAGTACAGATTATTCATTTATTGTGCCTACAGCTACAATGATAATTCATCCTGTCCGTATGAATGGAACACTGATCGGGGTACAGCAGACATATGATTATTTTGAACGCATATCTGACAGAATAACTTCATTTATTGCAGATCACAGTGGTACGAGTAAGGAAAGAATTGAAGAAATGATGGTTGATACGACACAGCTGTCCAAAGACTTAGGAACTGTACTGGTGGGTAGACAGGCAGTTGAAGAAGGTTTAATATGTGATGTAGGAGGGATAAGTGAAGCACTTGCGAAGCTTGATTCCATGGTTAAGGAGAAATAATGAATTGTAATATATGTCCAAGAGCATGTAATGTTGACAGAAATGTTACTAAAGGCTTTTGTGGAATGACTAATGATATATATGCGGCAAGAGCCGCGCTACATATGTGGGAAGAGCCTTGTATATCGGGAAACAATGGCAGCGGAGCTATTTTTTTTTCAGGGTGTACATTAAGATGTATATTTTGTCAGAATTATGAGATTGCAGCTGCACAGGCCGGGAAGAAGATAACAGTTGAGAGACTTTCTGATATTTTTCTTGAACTTCAGGACAAATGTGCCAATAATATTAATCTTGTGACTGCAACACATTTTGTACCGCAGGTTGCAGAGGCACTTATTAATGCAAAGAATAAAGGACTAGTTATACCGGTTGTATATAATTCAAGTGCATATGAGAATGTTGAAACATTAAAGATGCTTGACGGACTGGTAGATGTATATCTTCCTGATATGAAATATATTGACAGCAGTTTATCGTCAGAATACTCTAAAGCACCTGATTATGCGGAAGTTGCTAAGCTTGCGATACATGAAATGGTAAGACAGACAGGAAAACCTGAATTCTTTGATGCAGAAGATGAACTTGTAAAGAGTGGCAGAGTTGAAGATGGAATTATGAAGAAGGGCGTAATAGTAAGACATCTTGTACTTCCGGGAACAACTAAGGATTCTAAGGCTGTGATAAAGTATCTGCTTGAAACATATGCAGATGATATATATATAAGTATAATGAGCCAGTATACGCCATTTGACCGCCTGAAAGATCATCCGCTTTTATCACGCAGGATAACAAAAAGAGAATATGATTCTGTTGTTGATTATGCGATAGAATGTGGTATCAGTAATGGATTTATTCAGGAGCGTAATGTGGCCCAGGAAAGCTTTATACCTGAATTTGACTATGAAGGAATATAAATATATAATCGGAACAGGATTATTATTAAATGTACTGGCGGGATTAATGTATGGATGAGAACCACAAACATATAGAACAAAATAGAGCCAAGATATGGCAGATAGCATTGTTTTCACTTAATAATACATCAACTAATCTGTTTCTGGCTATGATGGGGTATGTATCTTATTATGCTAATGGAATAGCCGGATTATCAGTTGTACTTATATCGGTTATTCTTACAGGAATGAGGATATTTGATGGAGTTACAGATCCTTTTATAGGATATTTCATTGATAAGACTAATGGAAAATATGGCAAGTTCAGACCATATATTGTTCTTGGCTATATTCTTATGGCAGTCAGCAGTCTTGTCCTTTTTTTTACAACAAGCCTTGTTCCTTTTATAATAAGACCACTGTATTTTATAGTGGTTTATTCAATATATATTATAGGGTACACATTTCAGACTGCGGTTGTAAAGTCAGGACAGGCTGTCATAACTAATGATTTGAAACAAAGACCTATGATAACCTTTTTTGATTCGACATTTATTATGTTTGCTCATGGTCTGGTAGCTTTTTATGTATCTGTATATCTTATTGGCAAATACAAAACATTTCAGGCACAGGAACTGTTTTCTGAATTTGTCATTACTGTAGTGATAGTGGCAGGAATATGTTCAGCATTGGCTGTTATAGGAATATGGAGCAAGGATAATATTGCATATTTTAAACTTGATGACAGAAAACAACAGATACATTTTAAAGATTATTTTGCAATAATAAAGCATAACAAGCCTATAAGAATGCTTGTTATTGCTGCTGCATCGAATAAGTTTGCACAAATGGTGTATGGTAATTCTACTGTTCTGGTAATGTTGTACGGAATTCTGATGCATAATTATCCTCTGGCTGGTATAATTGGTATTATTGTCGGATTGCCGAATCTTGGCATAATATATGTGGGGATTCATCATGCCAAGAAAGTTGGTCAGAAAACCGTGCTTGTAAGGTCAACATGGTTTGCAATAATTTTTCAGACAATATTGATGCTTATGATGATATTTACTGATCTTACAAAAGTATCACTGACACATATTAATTTTATTACAATAGCATTTTTACTTGTATTTACCATGCTTAATGGAGTTAAATCAATATCCAATAATATAGTTGTTCCAATGATAGCAGATTGTACAGACTACGAATATACAATAAGCGGGCATTTTGTGCCGGGTATTATGGGAGCATTGTTTTCATTTATTGACAAATCATTTTCTGCGCTTGGAACAGGGTTTGTAGGAATTGCTCTTGCTATAGCAGGATATTCAAAGATATTTCCACAGGTTGAAGATGCACTGACACCACAGCTTAAGTTTTTAACGATATTTTTTTACTGTATAATTCCTATAATTGGATGGCTGGTGACGATATTTATTATGAGATTTTATAAGCTGGATAGAAATACAATGAGAGGATTATATAAGAAGTAATCTGGGGAGAGGAAAGTTATGCTTATAAATAAAGGAAATCCCTTGCTGATGGGATGCAATCAATACAAGGACGGATATAATTTTTCATATGAAGCAGAATGTGATAATGCAGCACTGCTTATATTTGATGCACATATGAGATTAAAAGAACGTATTGAATTAGATAATTCGATGAAATTCGGTAATATATTTTCAGTTTATTTATCAGGAAAGAAACTAGACAAATGCTTTTATTGTTATGAAATTGATGGACAGGCTTATATCGATCCATATGCAAAGGCCATTACGAATTGTGGAAGATTTGGCATTAAAGAAGAGGAAGACAGATATCTTGCTGCGGTTGACATAACTGATTATGACTGGGAAGGAGACAGACCGCTTAATCTTGATTACAGTGATTGTATATTCTACAAAATGAATGTCAGGGGCTTTACGAAAAGCAGGACTTCAAAGGTAAGAGATAAAGGCACTTTTGCAGGAATAGTTAATAAGATACCATATCTTAAAGAACTGGGAATTACAACTATTGAACTTCAGCCGGCATATGAATTTGATGAGACAGGACGTTTTCCGCAGCTTTCAGACAGTCTGTTGTCCAAATATGGAGCAGGTTCTCATTATAGTGTTGATAAGAATGTACAAAAAGTTAATTATTGGGGATATGTTGGCGGATTTTATTTTGCGCCTAAGGCATCATATTCATCAATGGCTTCCAGACATGAAGGAATATTCAGGGATTATACAGTTGAATTCAAGGATATGGTCAAGGCGTTACACAGAAACGGCATAGAAGTTGTCATGGAGATGTTTTTTACGGATGAAAGCACGGGATTTATTCTCCAATGTGTAAGACACTGGGTTACCGAATATCATATAGACGGAGTGCATGTATACTGCGATGAATCTGCACTAAAGGCTCTTTCTCAGGATGCGCTGCTTTCAGATACAAAGATTATAACAGTGTACTGGGGAGGAAAGACAGGTACAAGAAAGCATATGGCTGGGTATAATAATGATTTCCAGAATATTGCAAGGCGTTTGTTAAAGGGCGATGAGAATATGCTGGGAGAATTTGCTGCGATTTCAAGGAAAAATGAATCTAACAGTGCCAGCATTAATTATATTGCCAATAATAATGGATTTACACTGCATGATCTTGTGAGCTTCGACAGAAAACATAATGAGCTTAATGGAGAGAATAACAGGGATGGTGAGAATTTTAATTTTAGCTGGAACTGTGGAGAAGAAGGCGCTACAAGAAAGAGAAGAATTAAAGAATTAAGGCTGCGTCAGATGAAAAATGCGCTGGCAATGGTTCTTTTATCAGCAGGAACACCACTTATACTGGCAGGAGATGAATTTGGCAATTCGCAGAATGGTAATAATAATCCATATTGTGTGGATAGTGAACTTTCATGGGTCAATTGGAAAGATACCAGGGAAGGAAAAGAAATATTAGAATGGACGAAGGAGCTTATTAAGCTCAGACTAAGAAAAAGAATCCTTCATATGCCTCAGTCATTAACTTTAAGCGACAGGGTATCATGTGGATATCCTGACATATCATATCATGGAAGTAATGCATGGTATGCACAGATGAATACATATGACAGGCATATAGGAGTAATGTATTCATGCGTATATGGAGATGAAGAAGACCATAGTCTGATATATGTGGCTTATAATATGCATTGGGAAACACATGATTTTGCACTTCCTAAGGTTGAGAAAGGGAGCTGGAAAGTTATTATGGATTCAAATATATCAGGTGCTGTAATTGATGATGCTTGTAGGAATGTACGTGTAGAGCCAAGAAGTGTGTCTATACTTATTGGAACATATGAACTTTCTGCAAAGAAGGAGAAGTAATGGATTATAAAAAGTTAGCAGATGTTAAGAACAGATTTGCAGATTACGAGAAAATATTTAATTCGGGCGACTATGAAAAGTCTGCAGATATATTATCTGCAATACTTGAAAGAATAGAAGAGTGTGCTGATGAGAGAAAAGCAGGAAAGATTGAAGATACATCTGTGAGTAAATCTGACATGGATGGCAGACCAATATATATAAGTCTTAATCATGTCATGGAGTATTATGTATATGCATGTTATTTTGAACCTGAGACAGATGTGTTATGTACTGAGCTTCCGGTTGGGGAATATTACAGGACATATGGCAATCTGTGCCTGAAGTTATCCAAGTACAGAAGGGCAGAGGATGCATTTAAGAAGGCATTGTGCTGGAATCCGGTTGATCTTGATTCATATCTTGGATTAGCTGAATGTTATAAGAATCTCAATATGTTATCACGATATCTTGATGTTACAAAACAGGCGTACAGATTCTGCTGCAGCCGTGCAACGATGGCAAGATATTATAGAAATATGGGATTTTATTATGTTGCTGGTTATAATACTGAGGCAGCAAGAGTATGTTACACATACAGTAATATATATTACAAGACAGATAATGCGGATAATGAACTTAAATATCTTGAGCAGGCTCTCAATGATAAGACACCGCAGTATTCTGTTAAAGAAATGCAGGCAGTTCTGGACAAAAACGGAGTTGAACCTGGACCGGATTCCAAGACGATTGGAATAATATACAGGGTTGGTGAACTTATGATGAATGATAAGGATTACAGACTGGCAAGAGACTGCTTTTCAATTGTTTATGATATTACACAGGAGGAACAGTTAGGCAATCTGCTTGAAGAACTTGAAAGGGATCTGGAGGTTAATAATGCTTAAGAAATATGATGGAATAATATTTGACCTTGATGGTACAATGTGGGATACCAGAAAACCAATATGTGAAGCATGGAATATAATTCTTTCTAAACATCCGGAAATTCACAGAGCACCAGTAACAGAAACGGACCTTAATGACTGTATGGGACTTCCGATGTATGACATAGCAGCCAGATTGTTTCCAGAGGAAAAGGAGATAATAAGAAATACTCTGATGGATGAATTATGTACATTTGAGAATGGATATCTGGCAGAAAAAGGAGGAATTCTTTATCCCCAGCTGGCAGATACGTTATATGAACTAAGCAGTAAGTATTCATTGTTCATAGTGAGCAACTGTCAGGATGGTTATATAGAAAGTTTTCTTACAGCACATCTTATGTCTGATTTCTTCAAAGATACAGAATGCTGGGGCAGAACATTTTTGCCAAAAGGAGAAAGTAATAAGATACTTATAGAAAGAAATGATCTGAAAAATCCTGTTTATGTAGGTGATACGGCAGGAGATGCCAGGTCGGCAGAAGATGCAGGCATTGATTTCATATATGCAGCATATGGTTTCGGAAAAGTTGCTGATGACAGATATGTTGCCAGAATAGACAAATTTTCTGAACTACAGGAAATTTTATAATTAATATTACAAAAAATGGAGCAGTATATAAGTTTATGTGGTTTCTGGTCCAAGAATGATATTTTATTATCCGGTCATGGCGGTAAGGCATGTTATTGAATCAAAGAAAGAGAAGAAAAGATTGGAAAATACGCTTGACGAGTAATAAACACAGTGTTATTATAGGTGTCAGTTAAATATTCAAAGTCGATGATCAAAAGAGTACTTTCGGAAGGTACATCACAGAGAGCTGGCGGCGGTGGAAAGCCAGTATGGAGATCCGTAAGGAATGGGTTTGTGAGATGCGTAGATGAATTAATAGTAGTTTACGACGCGGCCTCGCGTTACAGAGGAAGGATATATATTAATGTATCTGATAATGAGTTGAGCATACAGGTGGCATATCCAGTAAGGAATGTCACCTTTTTTATTAGCAGAAAACCTGTGAATAAAGTATGATTATGTTCATAAACAAGGGTGGCACCACGATAATTCGTCCCTGACCAGAATCTGTAGAACAACAGATTCCGGTCAGGGATTTTTTGTAAGCAGTAAGCCATGCGAACAAGAGTAAAGCTTGCTTTGACTCTTGTTCATATGGCGAGCGCCAGTAATGAACAACAAAGGACAGGGAGGAATTATGAAACGAAGATTAAGAGCTTATAAAAAGACAGTAAGTATTGTTAATGAGAAAGCTATTGAACTTTACAAAGGACTTGGAATAGAGAAGAAAGGATTTCTTCTTGAAGGAACTGATAAAGAAAGCGGACAGTACACATTTATGGGTGTCCAGCCTAATGAGATAATCCAGTCAGACAAGAACAGCCTTGTTATTACAAGAAAAGATGGCAGTAAGGAAGTAAGAGAGGGAAATCCTCTTGTGAAACTTAAAGAGTATTTTGATGAATTTGAGATAGTAAAGGAACCAGGAGAACTTGATTTTATAGGTGGTCTGGTAGGAAGTCTTGGATATGACTATATAAGATATACAGAGGCGCTTCCAGACGATAATCCTGATGAGATAGGAATTGAGACAATACAGCTTATGCTTGCAGATAAGTTCATTGCTATTAACCATACAGCAGAAACATTTACAGCAGTTGTTCTTGGCGAGGATTCGCAGGAAGGCAGGATAAATGCATTAAAGGAAGCAGATGAACTTATAAAGACTGCAAGAGAAGGTGTAGAGAAATATAAAGATGATAAACCGGACATGACTCTGGATGGTGTGATATTGAAGAAATCGGACACTCTTGAAGAGTATGGCGAAAAGGTTAATAAGATTAAGGATTATATTAAAGAAGGAGATATATTCCAGACAGTGCTTTCGCAGAGATGGACAGTACAGACTGGACAGAGTGGTTTTAATCTGTATGAGAAGTTAAGAGAACTTAACCCATCGCCATATATGTATTACTTTAATTTCGGAGATTTCGAGATTATAGGAAGTTCTCCGGAAATGATTGTAAAGCAGTCAGATAACCGCGTATATACGTGCCCAATTGCAGGAACAAGAAAAAGAGGAGCAACTAAGGAACAGGATATTGCTTTAGAGGAAGAACTTCTTGCAGATGAAAAAGAAAGAGCTGAGCATGTAATGTTAGTTGACCTTGCCCGTAATGATATGGGAAAAATAAGTGAGATAGGAACTGTAAAGGTTGACCAGTTCATGAATATACAGAGATATTCACATGTTATGCATATTGTTTCACTTGTTGAAGGAAGAAAGAATGGAGAGTATCATCCACTTGATCTTGTATCATCATTCCTTCCAGCAGGAACATTAAGCGGTGCACCTAAGATAAGAGCAATGGAGATTATAGATGAGCTTGAAACAGTAAGAAGAGGTCTTTATGGCGGTGCAACAGGATACCTTGATTTTGGCGGCAACATGAACTTCTGTATTACAATCAGAACTATGATTAAGAAGGGCAATAAAGTATATCTTCAGGCTGGTGCCGGTATTGTTGCTGATTCAAAGCCAGAGATGGAATATCAGGAGTGCTGCAATAAAGTAATGGCACTTGCCAAGACACTTGTTAAGGAGGAATATTTATGATTCTGCTGATTGATAACTATGATTCATTTACATATAACCTGTATCAGTTTATTGGAATATTTAACAGTGATATAAAGGTTGTAAGAAACGATAAGATAACAATTGAGGAGATAGAGGAGCTTAATCCTGAATCAATTGTTGTGTCTCCTGGACCTAAGAGTCCTAAAGAGGCTGGAATATGTGTTGATGTAATAAAGCATTTTACAGGAAAGAAGCCAATACTTGGAATATGCTTAGGACACCAGTGCATAGGCGAAGCATTTGGAGCAACTGTTTCATATGCCAAGAATATTATGCATGGGAAACAGTCAGAGATATATCATGATGGTACAGGAATATTCACAGGACTTGATTCACCTGTAAAGGTTGCAAGATATCATTCACTGGCTATAATTGAAGAGACTCTTCCAGATGACTTAAAGGTTATTGCCAAGACTGAAGATGGAGAGATTATGGCAGTAAGACATAAAGATTATCCGGTAGTCGGTCTGCAGTTCCATCCAGAGTCAATATATACGGAGCATGGCAAGAGAATGATAGAGAATTTCGTCAACGGGGTGATTTAATGATATTAGATGTTATTGTACAGGATAAGTTAAAAAAGATTCCAGAGCATAAGAGCAGAGTAAGCGAAGAAGAAATGATAAGGCTTGCAACAGAAAGCAAAAGAAAGTCATTCAGCTTCTATGATGCACTCGCAAAGGACGGACTTTCAATTATAAGCGAGTTTAAGAAGGCATCTCCAAGCCATGGAAAGATGGATAATAAGATTTCCTTAGAAGATAGAATACAGCAGTATGGAAAAAGTGCAGATGCGATTTCGTGTCTTACAGAGGAAGACCATTTTAACGGAAGCACAGATTATCTTAAGCAGATAAGACAGATGACAGACCTTCCAATTATCAGAAAGGATTTCATAATAGATCCATATCAGGTATATGAAGCCAAGGTTATAGGAGCGGATGCAATTCTTCTTATAGCAGCCATTCTTGATGATGAGCAGTTTAAGAAGTTATATGACTTGGCATATAGCTTAGGACTTGATGTTTTATGTGAAGTTCATGATGAAGAAGAGATGAAGCGCATGCTTGATCTTGATGTTAAGATTATAGGAATTAACAATCGTAATCTTAAGACATTTGAGGTTAATCTTGAAACTACAAGAAAGCTTGCCGGTATGGTGACACCTGATATGAGAAAGGCTGGCAAAATCCTTGTATCAGAAAGTGGTGTCGCAGGTACAGACGATATTAAAGTGCTGGCAAAGAGTGGTGCAGATGCACTTCTTATAGGAACAGTCCTTATGGAAGCGCCTAAGCCTGAAGAGTTAATATCAGAATTCAAAGAGGTATATAATGCAGCAAGAGAATAATTCTTTAGTTGAAGTTAAGATATGCGGACTTACAAGTGAAGCTGATGTACAGATTTTGGAAAAATATGGTGCAGATTATGCAGGTATGGTACTATATTATCCGAAAAGCAGACGTAACATTGATGTTACTTTAGCAGCAACATTTGTTACAGAATTGAAAAAATCGGACATCAAAACTGTTGCGGTTGTTGTATCACCTGATGTAGCACAGCTTGAAGCAATACAGAATGCAGGATTTGATTATATACAGATTCATGGAGAATTAAGTGAAGATGTGTATGACAGATGTAATATCGGTATTATAAAGGCTGTTAATATTAAACAGCAGTCTGAGGATGACATATATCTGGAGACTAAGCGATGGCGCAGCCTTGATAAAGTCAAGGGACTGCTTTTTGATGCAGGAGTTCCGGGAAGTGGTAAAACATTTGACTGGAACAGCCTGAAAAAAGTGGATTGCGGTAACAAGAAGTTATTCCTCGCAGGAGGACTTACACCAGACAATGTCAGGAATGCAATTGAAGTGGTTAAGCCAGATGTTGTTGATATAAGCTCAGGTGTTGAGTATGATGATTTATCCGTAAAGGGAAAAGATGAGAATAAGGTAAAAACATTTATACAGAATGCAAAATATTAAGAAAAAGAGGTAAAGAGAAGATGGCAGAAAGCAAGTATTATGGACAGTTCGGAGGACAGTATGTATCAGAGTCACTAATGAATACACTGGCAGAACTTGAGAAAGCATTTGATGAGGCAATTAAAGATCCACAGTTTATTAAAGATTATATGTATTATCTTAAAGAGTATGTTGGAAGAGAAACACCTCTTTATTATGCTGAGAGAATAAGTGAAAAGTATGGTGCTGATATCTATCTTAAGAGAGAAGATCTTAACCATACAGGAGCACACAAGATTAATAATGTTATCGGACAGATCCTTCTTGCAAAAAGAATGGGAAAGACCAAGGTTATAGCAGAGACAGGTGCAGGACAGCATGGTGTTGCAACAGCTACAGGTGCAGCACTCTTTAATATGGAGTGTACAGTCTTCATGGGTGCTGAGGATATTGAAAGACAGAAGCTTAATGTATTCAGAATGGAGATGCTTGGTGCGAAGGTCCAGCCTGTAACAACAGGAAGCTCAACTTTAAAAGATGCAACAAATGAGGCTATCAGAACATGGGCTGAAAAAGCAGAGGATACATTTTATATAATTGGTTCTGCTGTAGGTCCACATCCATATCCAAGAATGGTTAAAGAGTTCCAGAGAATTATCAGTACAGAAGCAAGAAAGCAGATTATTGAAAAGACTGGCAAGCTTCCGGATGCAGTTGTTGCCTGCGTTGGTGGTGGTTCTAATTCAATCGGAATGTTTGCAGATTTTATTGATGATAAGGATGTTGACCTTATTGGAGTTGAGGCAGGCGGACTTGGTATTGAGACAGGAAAGCATGCATCTGCTATGGCACTTGGACAGGTTGGTGTTCTTCACGGAATGAAGACATATCTTTTACAGGATGAAATCGGTAATATCCAGCTTGCACATTCAATTTCAGCAGGTCTTGATTATCCTGGTGTTGGACCAGAACATGCTTACTTAAGAGATTCAGGAAGAGCTAAATATGTTTCAGTAACAGATAAAGAATGTATGGATGCACTTATGGAACTTTGCAAGATGGAAGGTATTATTCCAGCTATTGAGAGTGCCCATGCACTTGCACATGTATTCAAAATGGCACAGGGTGAATATAAAGGAAAGACAATTGTTATGTGTCTTTCAGGCCGTGGTGACAAGGATGTTAATACAGTTCAGAAATATCTTAACGGAGAGGAGACTAACAAGTAATGAATAGAATAGAAGAAAGACTCGCATCACTTAATGAAGAGGGAAAGAAAGCATTTATTACATATACAACAGCAGGACTTCCAGATTATGATACAACCAAGAAGCTTATGTTTGCACAGGAGAGGGCAGGAATAGATATTATGGAGATAGGTGTTCCATTCTCAGATCCAATTGCAGATGGTCCTGTAATCCAGGATGCATCATTTAAGGCTATCCAGAATGGGGCTTCTCTTGAGAAAACATTTACAATGATGGGAGAAGTAAGAAAAGCTGGTCTTAACAGTCCTGTTGTATTCATGCTTTACTATAATACTGTATATCATTATGGCGTTGAGAACTTTGTGAACAAATGTATTGAAAACGAAATAGACGGATTTATCATACCTGACCTTCCATTTGAGGAGCAGGGTGAGATTAAGGAAATTCTTGCAAAAAATGAGAATTCTCCAATTCTTATCCAGCTTGTATCTCCTGTATCTAAGGACAGAATTCCGATGCTTTTAGAGAATGCAAGAGGTTTCGTATACTGCGTTTCACAGATGGGTGTTACTGGTAAGGGGACCAACTTCCATTCACAGATAAGAGAATATCTTACAGAGGTCAAGAAAGAATCTAAGATTCCGGTTATGATGGGATTCGGAATAAGAACAGCAGCAGATGTTGCCCCACTTGAAGATATTATTGATGGTGCGATTGTAGGTTCAAATTTTATAAAAATTCTTGCAGCTAATAATTATTCAGAAGAAGCTGCAGCAGATTATGTTGCAACATTTAAGAAGGAGATTAATGCATAATGGTACCTTTGTTAGCAAAACAGGCGCTTGCGCGTAAATGTGAGTTCACCAATGCCAAAATGACAGGCAATTATGAATGTGCTTATGCAATTGGAGTGGTAACAGGTGCGTTAGACATTCCTAAAGAGGAAACTGCTAAGGATCTTGTGGAATTAAAGCAGCGCACTGAACCACAGTATAAGGACAAGGATTGCGACAATGAGCAGATAAAGAAGCTTATTTCTCTGCTTAATGACTACGAACCATCAAAGGATTTTGATGGACAGATGCAGCAGTTATATAATGATGGATACAGGGACAGAATAATTAAATTCTAAATGAGATGTTGACTTATATCTTTGCTTAGGGTATATTTACAAAAGTAACTGAAATTTAACGAAAGTAAGGTGTAATTTGTAATGACTGAGACAATCAACGTTGCTAACATTGATAAAGTACATAAGAATCCAATAGCGGAGCTTGTACAGACCGCATGCCAGTTTGAGAGCCATATTGATATTTCATCAGATGGAAAGAATATTAATGCCAAGAGCCTTATGGGAATAATGGCATTTGGATTAAAGGATGGAATGTCTGTGACAATATCAGCAGAAGGCGATGATGCAGATAAAGCAGTAGAGACTCTTAAGAAGTTTCTTGCAGGAGAGTAGTATTAAGAATTAAGGAGGATAGGAACATGGAGACTAAGGCAATTTTTGGGAATGAAGTTAAGGCTACAGAGGTAAAGGAAGCAGAATCTGCAAAGAAGACAACAGCTAAGACAGCTGCCAAGACAACAACAGCCAAGAGTGCTGCCAAGACAACAGCTAAGAAGACAGCAGCAAAAGCAGAGGCTAAGGTTGCAGAGGCTAAAGAAACTGTTAAAGAAGCTGCCAAGACAACAGCTAAGAAAGCCACAACAGCAAAAGCGGCAGTTAAGAAGACTGCAAGCAAGGCAGTATCAAAGAAAGAAGTTAAGACTGAGGTATTTATCCAGTATAACGAGAATCAGACAGATGAGGTTGCTGTTATGAAGAAGGTAGAGGCAGATCTTAAGGCACTGAAGGTAACAGCCAAGGATATCAAGTTGTACATAAAGCCACAGGATAATGCCTGCTATTATGTAGCTGATGGAAAAGTTGCAGGAAAGGTCGACCTGTTTTAATTGATTTTTAATCGAAAGTTTTAGAAGGGGCTGATGCTTCGATGATAAAAAGTCATCAAGGCATCAGTCTTTTTTGTTTCAAATTGTCTTTGAAAAATTAAAAAAAATGTAATATAATAATATAAATTGATACGGATTTAACGAAGAATTGGAAGGAAGTACAAAAAGTATGTTTGAGATTGGTGATAAGGTAGTTTACGGAGTTGTTGGAGTATGTGAGGTTGAAAAGATTGATACGCCGCCTATTAAAGGGATATCAGGAGATTATTATTTCCTTCAGCCGGTATTTGACAGCAAGGGAATTATATATTCACCGGTAGACAGCAAAAAGGTCATGATTAGAAATGTTATGACAGAAAAGGAATGTGACAAGTTAAAGGAAAGAGCCAGGAACTGTAAGAAGGATTCTGAACTTATGGAAAAGGTCACACCTATGCAGTATGATGAATACATGAAATCTCAGGATGCTTTAAAGCTTATGCATCTGATTCGTGCATTGTATGTCATTAAGAATGAAAGAGCTAAGGATTTAAGAAAGATGAAGTCAGCAGACAGCAGAATGCTTCTGGCTGCAAGAAAGCTTTTGTATGGCGAATTTGCCGCTGTATATGGTACAAGTTTTGATGAAATATCAGATGAATTTGATGCACTTTTATCAGTTGATTAATTTGATAGAATTTAATATTTGGGAATATTTTTATGAAAGATTTGACTAAAGGAAGTATAACAAAGCTTATATTCTGGTTTGCTTTACCAGTATTTATAGGGTCATTACTTCAAATGACTTATAATCTTGTGGATACCAAGATAATAGGTTATGTGCTTGGAGAGAGTTCGCTGGCAGCAGTTGGTTCGACCAATTCAGTTAATATTCTGGTCATAGGCTTTTTACAGGGACTTACTAATGGTTTTGCTGTTATTGCTGCCCAGTTTTTTGGCGCTGGTGATATTGCAAATTTCAAAAGAACAGTGGCAGGATCTTTTAAGTATGGAATTATGATATCAGCATGTCTTACTGCAATCGTGCTGATATTTTTGCGACCGCTTTTAAAAGTATTGAATACGCCGCAGGATTTATTACAGGAAGCATATGATTATATATTTATAATATTTGCCGGAATGACAATACTTATGCTTTACAATGTGTGTACTGCCTTACTAAGGGCAATAGGAGATTCATTTACGCCATTAATATTCTTAGGAATATCAGTAGTGCTTAATATTGGAGGAGATCTGTTTTTCCTTAAAGTTATTCCAATGGGAGTAAGAGGAGCTGCTGTTGCAACTGTTCTTTCACAGCTCATAGCACTTGTGGCATGTCTTATATATTCACTAAAAAGATATGATATTTTGTGGGTTGAAAGGAATGACTTCAAAACAGATGCAGCTTTGCGAGGAAAGCTTATGTCAACAGGATGCTCTATGGGATTTATGAGTAGTCTGGTATCAATTGGTTCGGTTACACTGCAGAGTGCAATCAATTCATTTGGGCAGGATATAATACTCGCTCATACTACAGCAAGAAGAATCTCTGAATTGTTTATGATGATGTTCGGAGTGCTTGGAACTACAATGGCAACATTCTGTGGACAGAATCTTGGAGCCGGTAAATATGACAGAATAAGAAAAGGTATATTAATATCTATTCTTATGGGATGGATATGGTGTGTATTATGTGTTATTACATCATATACGATTGTGCCGGAGTTTGTCAGAATGCTTATAAGTTCTGACAATAGAAAAGTAATTGATACAGCAACGCTGTATTTAAGAGTTGATTCGCTGCTTTATTTTGTAACGGCGATGATTACTATTATAAGAAATTCACTGCAGGGAATAGGAGACAGACTGACTCCTATCATATCAAGCGGAATTGAACTTGTAGGAAAGGTTGTTATAACATTTACACTTGTACCATTTATGGGTTACTGGGGAGTAATTGTTTCAGAGCCTATAGTATGGGTGCTTATGGTAATTCCACTTATTGTGCAGTTAATAAAGAATCCGGCATTTGCCAGAGGAAAGAATAACGGAGGATGATTTATGGCAAAGAAAACTAAGAATGTTGAATTTAAAAATCCACATCCAGAGCTTCCTGTAAGAGAACCGATTCTCAAGCTTGGAAAGATGGTAACGGACAGAGCACCTATTAAGCTTGGGTTGGAAAAGCTTACTGCTGATGATCCAGAATACTGGGGACTTGCAGCAATATGTACAGATGAGATGGCTGAGGTTGCCCTGAAGATGGGTGTCCGTAAACCTAAGACTTTACCAGAGATTGCCAAGATAACAGGTGTTGAGGGAAAGCATCTTGAAGAGCTTCTTGAAAAGATGGCTTTCAATGGAATTGTAGAGTACAACTGGGAAAATCCACAACATGAGAAACAGTATGTAGTTCCGATGTTTGTACCGGGAAGTGCGGAATTTGCCAATATGAACAGTACAGTATTGGAAGAGCATCCTGAAATGGGAAGATTCTTTGAAAGAATGAGCCGCCTGCCATTAGAGGGACTCACTCATATGGTTCCACCAGGAGGAGCTGGTGTTGGTATGCATGTTATTCCTGTCCAGAAGGAAGTTGATATGTGTAACGAGGCTATTTCGCTGGAGAAGATTTCATACTGGCTTGATAAATATGATGGCAAGTATGCAGCAAGTCCATGTTCATGTCGTAAGTCGAGAAAAACATTTGACGAGGGATGTGCAGATGACCCGGCAGACTGGTGTATTGCAGTAGGCGATATGGCTGATTATGTGGTTGAGACAGGCAAGGGTGGAAGATATATCACTAAAGAAGAAGCACTTGAAATATTTAAGAAAGCTGAAGATAACGGATTCGTTCACCAGATTACTAATATAGATGGTGAAGATAAGATATTTGCTATATGTAACTGTAATGTTAATGTCTGTTATGCGCTTAGAACATCACAGTTATTTAATACACCAAATATGTCACGTTCAGCATATGTTGCACATGTCAACAAGCAGAACTGTGTTGCATGTGGACGTTGTGTTGAATACTGTCCATCAGGAGCACTGTCACTTGGACAGAAGCTTTGCAGAAAAGATGGAACAGAGGTTACTTATCCTAAAATGCCGCTTCCTTCTGAGCAGAAGTGGGGCAGACACATGTGGACAGAAGATTACAGAGACAAGAACAGAATCAATACACATGAGTCAGGAACTGCTCCATGTAAGACAGCCTGTCCAGCCCACATTGCTGTACAGGGCTATTTAAAGATGGCTGCACAGGGGAGATACCAGGATGCGCTCGCTCTTATCAAGAAGAACAATCCACTTCCTGCAATATGTGGATATGTCTGTAACAGACGCTGCGAGGATGCATGTACAAGAGGAACAATTGATGAGTCAATCGCGATTGATGAAGTAAAGAAATATATTGCAATGCTGGATATTAATTCAGAGACAAGATATGTTCCAGAGAAGGTAGTGCCAGCAACTAAGGGATATTTTGATGAGAAGGTTGCTATTATAGGAGCAGGCCCGGCAGGTATTTCATGTGCATATTATCTTGCAGAGAAAGGCTACACTAATGTAACTGTATTTGATAAAAATAAAGAGCCCGGCGGTATGGTTGTATATGGTATTCCATCATTTGTCATGGAAAAGAATATCGTACAGGCTGAGATAGATGTCCTGAGAGAAATGGGCGTTGTAATTAAATGTGGTGTTGAAGTTGGAAAAGATGTTACTATTGAAGAACTTCGTAAGCAGGGATATAAAGCTTTCTATGTTGCAGTGGGATGCCAGGGTGGACGAAAGACTGGAGTTCCAGGTGAAGATGCAAATGGTGTCATGACTGGTGTGGAACTTCTTCATATTACAACAGATGATGAAAGTTATAAGCTTACAGGTGACACGGTAGTTATTGGTGGTGGTAATGTTGCTATTGACGTATCAAGAACAGCAATTAGATGTGGTTCACCTAAGGTATCACAGGTATCTCTTGAGACAAGAGACATTATGCCAGCACTTCCAGAAGAGATTGAGACTGCTGAATCAGAAGGTATCAATATTATTGGTGGCTGGGGACCTAAAGAAATCCTTACAGAAGATGGTAAGGTTACAGGCATCGTATTTAAGAAATGTACTTCTGTTAAGGATGCTGATGGAAGATTCAATCCACAGTATGATGAGAATGACACGATGACAATAGAATGCAGCAATGTGATAATGTCTGTCGGACAGGCAATTGAATGGGGCAGCCTTCTTGAGGGTACAAAAGTGGAATTCTGGCATGGTAATTATCCTGTTGCAGATAAGGTTACATATCAGACAGCAGAGCCGGATATATTTGTTGGTGGTGATGTATATACAGGACCGAAATTCGCCATTGATGCTATTGCAGCAGGTAAGCAGGGAGCTATATCTATTCATAGATATGTACAGCCACATAGTTCTCTCACAATAGGAAGAGATCCTAATTATTATGTTGAACTTGATAAGGATGACTACAGTGTTGAGAAGTACGATAACACTGGACGTCAGCGTCCAGCCAGAAAAGCAGGTGTTGACAAGCTTTCTTTCAGAAGTGATGCAGGAGTGTTTACAGAAGAGCAGGTTAAGAAAGAAACCGCAAGATGTTTAGGCTGTGGAGCAACAATAGTTGATCCTAACCAGTGTGTTGGCTGTGGTATATGTACAACAAAGTGTGAATTTGACGCCATACATCTTCAGAGAGACCTTCCTGAGTGCAGCACTATGAGAAAGAGTGAGGATAAGCTTAAGTATATTCTTCCTTATGGAGCTAAACAGGCTATTAAGATTAAATTTACCAAGAAAAAGGATAAGTAATATATGCATGAATTAGGAGTTGTGTTTCACATAATAGATGACCTTAAAGCTGTCGCTAAGGCAAATGATGTGACGAGTATATCTAAGGTTACAATTGAACTTGGAGAGGTTTCAGGTGTTGTAGAGGAATATCTTACAGATTGCTGGAAATGGGCATCAGCGAAAGATGAACTTGTTAAGGAATGTGAAATAGAAATAGAAATAATTCCGGGAGTAACATATTGCGAAGACTGTAAGAAAACATATGAAACTGTGAAATACGCCAAAGTCTGTCCCAATTGTGGAAGCAAACACACCTATCTTATTCAGGGCAACGAATTTAATATTAAGCAGATAGAAGTTCCAGAATAAAATGCTTGCTTTTTTCTCTGTCAGATATTAAGATAGAAAAGAATTTTATATTTAAAGGCATTGAAAAAGAGGAGTACATATCCTTATCCAACAGAGAGAACTATTCATTGGCTGGAAGATGGTTCAGGTAATAATGATATGGAAGGTAGCTTTGGAGCTGTGTGACTGAACATAGTAGTAAGTCATGACGTTTTCCGCGTTAAGGAGTAATGAGGATTATCACAAGATAATTAAACAAAGGTGGTACCGCGTTAATAAGTTTATTTACGCCCTTTGCAGAGTATGTAGCCCTGCAAAGGGCTTTTTTGCGCGAGCAGCGATGAGAGAAGTCATGGAAAGTTCGCAGTCGTGCCTGCACGAACTGAGAACTTTGTATGGGGTCTCGAGGAGCGCTGCGACAATG
>CAMDYG010000035.1 GCA_945910225.1 uncultured Eubacterium sp.
TATGAGTAAAGTAATTAACAGCGCATTGGAACTTATTGGAAACACACCACTTCTTAACGCAAGCCGTTACGCTAAGAATGCAGGAATTGAAGGAGTTACACTTTTTACAAAGCTTGAGTATCTTAACCCGGCAGGTTCAGTTAAGGACAGAGTAGC
This sequence comes from uncultured Eubacterium sp., assembly GCA_945910225.1. Taxonomy (GTDB): domain Bacteria; phylum Bacillota; class Clostridia; order Lachnospirales; family Lachnospiraceae; genus Lachnospira. Next base: position 157 of record CAMDYG010000035.1, read on the forward strand.
CCTTGCTATGATTGAGGATGCTGAGAAGAAGGGTGAGCTTAAGCCAGGAGCAATGATTATAGAGCCAACATCAGGTAATACAGGTATCGGTCTTGCAGCAGTTGCAGTTGCCAAGGGATATAGAGCAGTTCTTACTCTTCCAGATACAATGTCAGTTGAGAGAAGAAATCTTCTTAAGGCTTATGGTGCAGAGATTGTTCTTACAGAAGGCGCTAAGGGTATGAAGGGTGCTATTGCCAAGGCTGAGGAATTAAAAGAGCAGAACCCAGGTTCAGTAATCTTAGGCCAATTCGTAAATCCAGCTAACCCAGCAGTTCATAAGGCCACAACAGGTCCAGAGATCTGGGAGCAGACAGAAGGAAAAGTTGATATATTTGTTGCAGGAGTAGGTACAGGCGGAACTGTTACAGGTGTTGGTGAATATCTTAAGTCACAGAACCCGGATGTAAAGGTTGTTGCTGTAGAGCCAGCTACAAGCCCTGTTCTTTCAAAGGGTGAGGCAGGACCACATAAGATTCAGGGTATTGGTGCAGGATTTGTTCCAGAAACACTTAATACTAAGATATATGATGAAGTTATCGCAATCGAGAATGATGATGCATTTGTAGAGGGTAGAAGCTTTGCAAAGAGCGAGGGTATTCTTGTTGGTATCTCTTCAGGTGCAGCACTTAAGGCAGCACAGATACTTGCAGCCCGCCCAGAGAATGCAGGAAAGACAATTGTCGCACTTCTTCCAGATTCAGGTGACAGATATCTTTCAACAGCACTTTTTAATGAACAGTAATATGTATTAGAAAAAAGGCAGGGACTTGAAAATTTCAAGTCCCTGCCTTTTTCGTTAGAAAGTGGCTCTGAACAGTTAACATATTAGATATTAAGTAAATCACTATATACCTTTAAAGCACCATCGGTATCATGAGCAAGTACTTTCTTAGCAAGTACTTTACCAAGCTGGACACCTTCCTGGTCAAAGCTGTTGATATTCCATACGAATCCCTGGAACATAATCTTGTTCTCGAAGTGGGCAAGTAAAGCACCAAGTGTCTTAGGAGTAAGCTTGTCTCCAATAATAATGCTTGAAGGTCTTCCGCCCTTGAAGTTCTTGTTAAGGTTCTCATCTGACTTTCCACATGCAAATGCGACAATCTGAGCAGCAACATTTGCACAAAGCTTCTGCTGGCTTGTGCTGTCCTGAATTGTAACATCTGTTTCTAACTGGTTGTTCTTAAATCCGATGAACTGTAATGGCACAATGTCAGTTCCCTGATGAAGAAGCTGATAGAATGAGTGCTGTCCATTAGTTCCCGGCTCACCAAAGATAACTGGTCCTGTAGGATAAGTAACTGGCTCACCAAATCTGTTTACTGACTTACCATTAGATTCCATATCAAGCTGCTGAAGATGAGCAGGGAAACGGCTTAAAGCCTGTGAATATGGAAGAACGGCTGTACAAGGATAGCCTAATACATTTCTTTCGTATACACCGATAAGGGCATCTAACATTTCTGGGTTCTTGCGCATATCAGGATTAGCTGATAACTTGTCCTCCTCTGCAGCACCATCAAGGAATTCTGCAAATACTTCAGGTCCGAAAGCAAGTGATAATACTGCACCACCAACTGATGAAGTAGAAGAGAAACGTCCACCGATATAATCGTCCATGAAAAATGCGTCTAAATAATCATCACTCTTGGCAAGTGGTGAAGTCTCGCTTGTTACAGCAATCATATGCTTAGAAGGATCAAGTCCTGCCTTCTTTAATGCGTCCTTAACAAATGATTCGTTAGTAAGTGTCTCAAGTGTTGTTCCTGACTTGGAAACAAGTACAAATATAGAATGTGCAACATCAATAGAAGCAAGCACTGCGGCGGCGTCATCAGGGTCAACATTGCTGATGAACTTGGCTTCCATCTTAAATGTGTTGTTCTTCTTAGCCCAGTTCTCAAGTGCTATGTACATTGCGCGAGGACCGAGGTCACTTCCGCCGATACCAATCTGAACAACAGTTGTGAACTTCTCGCCAGCTGCATTAGTAATCTCACCGTTATGTACCCTGTTAGCGAATTCAGCAATTCTTTCCTGTTGTGTCTTGTAAAATGTTCTCTTGTCAACACCATCAGCCTCAACAGCGTCACCTAACTGGCCTCTTGTCATATGATGGAGAACGAGTCTTTTTTCACCTGTGTTAACAACCTCTCCGTTATATAAAGCCTTGAACTTGTCTGCAAGCTGTGCTTCATCAGCAAGCTTTTCAAGTGCAGCAAGCACATTTTCATCAACCTGCTTAGATGCGTAGTTATATGAAAGCCCGGCAGCCATAGGTACGCTGTAATTCTTAACGCGTTCTGCGCCATTATCACCAGACATAACCGCTGTAAGGCAGGCAGGCTTAACATCTGCTAACTCCTTATAAGATGAAAGTGTGTTTAAATTGTTCCATGAAACCATAATCCATGTCTCCTTCTCTACAAATATTTAATTGCACAATAAATCATAACAAAATTATACTATTTAAGGTTGTCGAATTCAAGGAGAAGGAGAAATATCATTTCAATTACCAGGCTTTTTTAGTGCTTTCAAAATTGCTTCTTCGTTATATTCAGGTGCAGAGGCAAGTACAGCATCATAAATATATTTAATAGCTGTCTCATCTTCTTCAAGTTCAGATGCAATTATAGAAAGAGATTTCTCCCTTTTAACTTTCTTAATTACATTTTTAATTAAAAGCCTGATGGTAGTAAAATATTCAGCTTCTTTTGAGATTTCAGCTCTGACTTTATCCTCAACTTCAGCTCTGACTACACCCTCTAGTTCCTCCAATAAGCGTTTATATAGGAATTATGTAAATAAAAATCTACTTGACTATATTAATAAGTAATGGTAAAATTTCGATATGCTCTGCGATGTGACTAATTAATACAGATGTTGCTGAGATTAATATACTAATGAGGGAGAGGGACAATGACATATGCAGGTATCATTGATTAAGAGTACAAGAATATTTGCACTTACATTACCGCACACTATTAATGGTGTCTATTGGGTAACAGATAGATTGGAAATATAAAATGATAAGAAAATTAGGTGAAAATGGATTTGCATTAAAGATTGATGATGAAATGGATAGCATAACAGGGGGAAAAGCATATGTCTTTATGCTAAAGATAATATCGGAAATGGCGAGAGATATATTGTTGCATACAGGACGACAAAGAATATATACCAGGTTAACTTTTCTCTATATGTAGGCAAGGAGACAGTTAATGAATATACATATACAAAGCTTAATACACCAGTGCATAACGAGGAAGCACAAAATGTGGTTGATAAGGCAAGAGAACTGCAGTTTTCATGATTAGATAATATTGATGATTCGTGTGAGTGCTCAATAAAAGATAATATTTAGCGTTGGAGAAAACAAGAAGACACTTGCAAAAAAACTGGGAATTGTGGCGAAAATTGTAGTATACGAAAAAGAGATATGGAAATCTGGAGAAAAGGTATTGTATGAGTGACCGCCTGATGAAAAAAGAACACCAATAGCTACTAGTACTGATTCAACTAATTCTACAACAGATGAATCGGGTGGAATGGATATATCAGATTACTATATCGAATTAAAAACAGGTTCTAGCAAAATTATAACTATAGATAAATTACCATCGGGGTATTCTGAATCAGATATAAAATGGGTTTCATCAAACGAATCAGTAGCATCTGTAAATAATGGAACTGTTACTGCAGTTGGATCAGGAAACTGTTCAATAAAAGCAGTTACATCTGATGGCAAAAATAGTATAGAATGTACTATCAGTGTAACAGAATAGTCTATAGAAGAATATTAAGATAAATAAAAGGAGAACGGGAAATGAAAAAGTTATTAAATCTATGGGAAGCCAAAAAAGCATTATGTATAGGAGTTATAGCAGGAGTAGTTGTAATAATAGCGGGAGGAGTAACAACAGCAATTATCCTGAATACACATACGGAAAAGAAAGAAGCAGCGTCTAATGAGAAGACGACAAGGCACTCAAAGGATACAGATAAGAAAGATAATAAGACAACACAGACCTCAACTAATGAGTCGACAGAAGCTGCAAAGAACGCTACGGATGAGTCAACAGAAGAAAGCAAAGAAGAAAGTTCAGAAGCTGAGGAAGAGAAAAATACAGAGGTGAAGGAAGTAGCAGCGGATAATGGGGCTGCTGAAAATAATAATAGCTGGAATAATGAAGGAAATGAGGCACCAGCCGACAATAACACATCTGGAGGAACAGATAATTCGGGGAGTGCAGGAAACACAAGCTCAAATGGAAATCAGACATCCGGAGGGGGAAATAATAATGAAACACCAGCGCCAACACCAGAACCAGCGCCAGCAGTAGTGCATGGAAAAGACGGGGTTATACTGGATGAGTTATGGATATATAGAGATGTTAGAACAGATAAAATGCCAGCAACAAGGGAAGAATTAAAAAAGCTTCTAGAAGTAAACGAAAGTGAGTCAATCGATGATTATGCATTAGCATTAGCTACAAAAAACTGCTCAATTATTCGAAGTGGATTTAATGATGGAATTGTATTTGAATCGTCGACAAAAGATGATGTGAAAAAAAAATATGGTGAGCCATATGAGGGAGATAAGTATTACTATTATAAGTATAGTGATGACATATTTATAAAATATTTTTTTAATGGAAATAACGTGTTGACAGATATAGAAATAGGAACATACAAGAGTTTGACAGAATAATGGAGAAAGAATAAAAGATGAAAAATATAGTAATGCCATTATTGGCAGTTATAGCTGCAATAATATTAACTTTTGTATCAATACCAATATATAGGGTATCTGTATTTGCAGATATTAAAGAAGAGTCAGTTGAAATATATGTTGCCTTAAAAGACCCGGCTGGTAATGTGATTGAATATGATGAGAAAAATGAGGCTAGAGTTTCGATTGAATGTAAAGATGCAAAGGGAGAAGTAAGTAGTTTAACATGTATCTATGATAACAATAAAAAGGAGTATAAGGTTACAGCTATAATACAAACTTCAGCCACAGATAATCTGGAGTATCAGGTTAAGGCAGAATACAGTAATCATGTAAAGACTATGGATTTCATCTCAGGGAAAAATGAGTATGAGATGAAATTTGATAAGGAGAAGGTCCAATTATCAGAGGCGTTAACAGATAATGTGAAAATAATCACATATTCAGATAACAAAGAAGAACTATTAAAGCTAAAAGGATATGATGGAGAAATAGAGTATTCTATATCTCCAGAAAAGAATTCCTGTAAGGCGAAAATTGAAGGAAAAGTATTTTCATATACTTCAATAGGCGAAGCAACAATTATTCTAAAGCCTAAAGATGTATTCTATGATAGTACGAGTTACAAAGTTAAAGTTATAAATGAAATAACAGCTGTTAATATATATGACAACTGCAATGTTACAACTGAAAATAATATGACTGTATATACATTTAAGGGTTCATCAAAGTTCTGGGACAACAAAACAGAATCAGTAGATCTGGATGATTTGGTGACAGCGGCATACAACGAAAAGATTGATTTTACATTAAGTAATAAGAACAAAATATATTCATATAACGAGGAAAGTCATGTATTATCGTGGAATAATGCAGGTGCTGATATAAATGTAACTGCGTCTACTGAAAGCGGTTCATCACTTGTTTTCAAAATAAGAGTCAGCAAGAAGAAAATAAAACTCCAGGTAGGATATGCAGACAGTAATGATAACAAAGAGACTTTAGAGAATAATGGTGAATTATCTTTAAATTATCTGGATTTTTATAATAATAGGGAAACAGCATTGCTGACATTTAATTATATAGATGATAATAGCGATAAAATCACAAGTAATAATGTAAAGATAGGATATGAAGGCGAAAGCGTAAGATTTAATACAGATGGAAAGCTTATTATATATAAGACTGGTACCACGAAGGTTACATTTAAAGTGGAAGATGATAATTACACAGCTGATACAATTACATACAATTTTAAAGTAGAAAAGATACCAGTTACTGCAAAACTCATAATAGGTGGAAAGGATTATGCAGACAATAGTGATGCATATAAGATAGAAGAACAGGAGATATCTGTTGAAGACTCAATTAAGAAGCCATTTACAATAGATTATGAGGGAACAGTAGAGGGAATAGAAGCACCAGTACCAGTATATGAATGTGAAGAGCTTACGATTAATTCTGTTACGGGGGAGATAACTAATGCTGATAATATAGAGAGAAATAAAACATATACAGTAAAGGTTAGCTGGAATGATGATATATACTCTTTAGAACCTGTATATTTCAGCTTTTTTGTAGAAGGTAAGAATGGCAACGATATAAGTATAAAGTATACTGTAACTAAAGATGGAGATGAGAGTCCATTTATAGAAGGCAGAGATGGTAATTTATGGTTGAAAAAAGATATTACACAGGTATATGTATACAGCGATGAGTATACATTTGGTGAATTATATTCAACCTCTATACATAATAGCGTAATAGATAAATTGGATAATTGTAGGGGAGATAAAGAGCATTTATATACAAGTTATGATAAGCAGGGCAAAAGAAAAAAACAGCGCATCTACTTCGGAGTAGACCTCCAAGCCCCAGTGATAAGCAAAGTTACATTCTCGGATAACTTTAAGGATAATTCAAAAGAGAATTCTGAGAATAAATTTGCATCAGCGAATGGAGACTGGATGGCAGAGGTTGAGTGCTCAGATAACTTCTATGATGGAGTTGAATTATACAGTGACAATGTCAGGGTAAATCAGGCTGTGGCAACAGAAGAAGGAACTAAGGGTAATGAGCATAAAGTAAAGCTGTCAGTTCCCAAGGATGCAGTGACAACTTCTAAAAATCTTGAAATACGTGTTTATGAGAAGTCTGGAAGATATGCAGCTTATTCTGTCGGAGATTTTGTACAGGATGATGGAACACATACTGCCATTGGAGATGTGACAGTCAATACAGTGGGAGTTAATACTTATAATAAAGATGGAGTTTTATACACGGATAAACATGTGAATATAAGCTGCACAGTTAATAATAACTGTTCAGGTATTCAGTCAGTAGTTACTAAGATTAATGGCACAGAAATCAATAATGACAGCTGCAGTGTGAAATATGATTTTGCAGGGGAGAATCCATCTAGGAAGAATGAGTTCACAGTAAGCTGTGACACATCCGGATATATAGAGAAAGGCAGCTGTAAGATTGAGATTACAGTTACAGACAATGCAGGAAATATCAAGACAGTTGAGAAAAATATTTACATAGACACTAAAGCGCCTGAAGCCACATCGGTTACCATATCAGCAGCTAATAATAAAGGTGCAGTTAATGAAGCGGGTAATTTTTATTCGGATAAAGTAACTGTAAGCATAGGGGTATCGGATGAAGGATCGGGAGTGGAAAAAGCAAGACTCTTAATCGGCAAAGACTTTTCATGTGACGGACAAATCAGTGAGGGTATAGCAACATTTGTTATACCTGTCGGAGTAGATGGCAATGCAAGAGTAGAACTTACAGATAAGGTTGGAAATAAGACTGGTGGAATTGTAATTAATGAGATTAATAAAGCAGGTACACGTTATAAGAGCAGCCGAATCGTCACGGAGCAGAATGCGTCTGTGATAGATATTGCGCCATCACGGGAGACTGATAATGGAAACTGGTATAATTCAGCATTGTCATGCAATGTGGCAGTTACAGAAACGGGTATATCATCAGGTATCAGGTCTGTGGATATATCAGTTAACGGCAGGAAGATTGCAGGAGAGAGTGATATTGCTGGAATTGTTAATCAGAAATCATACACAGTTGCTTTTAGTGACAGTCTGATACAGGAAGTGATTAACCAGTCAGGTGCCTATACAATCAAGGTTGGGACAACTGATAATGCAGGCAACGAGGCTTCTTATGAGAAGACAGTTAATATAGACACTACGGCACCGGTTATATCAGAGATAACGGGAGCGCAGGATGGAGCAAGTTATTCGTCAGATGCAGATATAAGTTTTACAGTGACAGAGTCACCTTACAACCAGAGTGGAAACCATACAACAATATCTGTAGAAAGAACACTTGATGGAGAGACAGCCACAAATGATATTACATATGATACAGATGATAATTCGTCAGATAAAACATACAGATTCACAGAGGATGGAACTTATAATGTAAGTGTAAGTGCCACGGATAATGCCGGCAATAAGGGGAATACAAGGACGATTTCATTTACAATAGATAAGACAGCGCCAGTTGTTAATGTGACGGGTGTAACTAATGATGCATATTATGCTAATCTGGCAATCATTACGCTTAATGTTATAGAGTCTAACTATAACGACAACACAGTGAATATAGAGGCAGTACGGGAAAATAGTGGAATATCAACGGATGTAGTTCTTGAGGCATTTGCAGGAAGGGAAAAATCTTCAAGCAGGGATTATGTGTTTACAGAAGATGGTACTTATACTGTTACGATAAATGCTGCCGATAAGGCTGGAAATACAGCAGCCGCCCAGACATATACATTTATAGTTGATAAGACAATGCCGGAAGTAACGATAACGGGAATTGATGCCAGGGCGAAGAGCATAGTACCAGTTGTGTCAATAACAGATGAGTATTTTGATATGTATTCAGTTAAGCTGTACAAGAGAGGAATAACACTTAATGGAAGAACAGCAGCAACGCCTACAGGTCCGGTAGATGTCACATCCAGGTATGCACAGACGATATCGGCGTCAGATAATGGGGTTACAGTATCAATTGAGGAGTTTGAGAAGACTCAGGATAATGATGGAGTGTATACGCTTGTGGTAGATGCGACAGATAAAGCGGGAAACACCCATCCGGAATCATATACATTTGTAGTAAACAGATTCGGCTCGGTTTATACATTCAATAGAGCGCTGGACGATTATATTAAAACAGCTTATGTAAAGAAAGTAGACAAGGATATAGTTATTACTGAGTATAATTCAGATGTACTTGCCAGAGATTCAGCAGCAGTGCGTATTACAAGAGATGGAGCACCGCTTGCGTCAGTAGATTATACAGCGCCAGATATAACAGAAGCAGAGGCACTCAATGCAGATTCAGAGTGGAATAGCTATAATTACACGATTAAGTCATCAAATTTTGCGTTAGATGGAGTTTATGAAATAATAGTGACATCAACAGATGGTGAAAATAATGTGTCAGAGAACATCAACTATGATGAGATGATGATCAAGTTCAGTGTCGACAGCACAGCGCCAACGCTTGTGTCAGTAACAGGACTTGATAAGCCTACAGTCAACAGCAACAGACAGACTGTAACTTATAATGTATTTGATGCAATTGGAATAGCAAAGGTTATAGTATATAACGGGAATGAAGTTATAAGCGAGATAGATGAATTTGACGATAATATTAATTATACAGGCACATTTGAGCTGAAAGAAGGAACATATAAGAATATAGGATTTTATATGGAAGATCTTGCCGGAAATGTGACAGACAGCAGAAAGTCAGAGAGTGCAGGGAATGTAGCGGAATTCAAGTCAGATGTAACAGTATCAACGAACTTTTTCGTCAGGTTTTACAATAATAAGGCGGTATTTTACCCAGTAGCAGGTGGTGGAACAGCAATAATAGCCGGAGGCGGAGGAGCAGTCGCATTTCTGTTAAGGAGAAGAAGACTGCTTTCTGAGGCGGCAAAAGCAGCAGCTAAGGTGATTAAGTAGATTAGAAAGAATATTGAGAGGGAAAAGTGCAATGAAACTAATGAAAAGAATAGTAGCAGTAATATTAATGCTTACAATGTTAGTTAGTATGATGGCAGGGTGTTCCAGTAAAAATGTTAAGAAAGATAATGATGAAACATATTTAACAAGAGCTGAGTGGATTTCATTACTTGCTGAGGCTATGAACATGAACACATATGATAATGCAACACCATATTATAAAGATGTGGACAGCAGTAATGAAATATTTGATGCGGTTCAGGCATGCAGAGAGTGGAATGTATTATCTGAATCAGAAGAATTCAAGCCAGATGATATTGCTACTTATGGATTTATGGCAACGACGGCAGTGCTTGCATCAGAAGGAGAGTATAGCTCAGGTTCTGATGCTGATGATGAAAACAGTCAGATAATAGATTATGCGAGAAGTATAGGGATATTATCAAGTGGCATTACGGATAAGGATCTGCGTAATGGTATAACGTATGATGATGCAGTAATGGCATTACGTACAGCAGCAATGATATATACTGTTTTATCTGATGAAGAAAAGAACAAAGAACCAGAGTGTAATGTTCAGACAGAAGATAACGTAAAAGATTATAGAGAAAACAGCAGTTTATTTATATCAGCTCAGGAGGGCGAATATGTTATTGCTTCTGACAGTATTGATATGTTCAAGGAAGGAAATATATTTATTGCGCCTGCTGATAAGGAGAATCCAAGCGGACTTGCACAAAAAGTTTCAACAGTCAGAGATAATGGGGATGGAACAGCGACTGTTGAATCATCAACTCCGGAGTTTGAGGAAGTGTTTAAAGAATTTGAACTTCAGGGATGTATTCCATTGGAGTTATCAGGAGCAGAATTAAACGATGGTTTTTCAATAGCAATGGATGATAGCGATATATTCTATACAAGTTATGACAAAAATAATAATTCAAATACAGCATCATTTATTGATACGGCAACATCAAATAATAACGAATATATGGCAAAAGATAAACTGGAACATAGTTATACTATTAAGATAGATTATTCTGATGACGCAGGAAAGAAAAGTTTTAATTTCACAGCTGATGACATATATGCCTCAGATGTTTTTTCTAAGATAACAAGTAGTACTAAATTTAGTCACAAATTACAGAGTAATACTGTAGATGCAGATCCTTCAGAAAAAATAAAAGAAGATGATAAAAAACTCGAAGAGAACATAGAAAAATATTCGAAGGGAGAAATAACAGATGACGAATTGCTTAATAGCTGGGACGATTATACGGATGATGTAATTAAAGACAATAATAAAAAGAAAGAAACATTTGTAATATCTGGAGAATTAACATTGTCTGATATATATATCAAGCCAGAGATTAACTTTAAGAAAAAGGGAGTCGTTTTTTCTGGTATTAAAGACTTTTCTGTAGACATGGGAGAAAAGGTTAAACTTAGTGTTAAGACTCAGGGAAAAATAGAAAGGGATATCCCAATTTTTATTGGAAAGATATATTATGTTGTACCAGCAGCTCCTGTTATTAGCGTGGGAATAGATCTTTATCTTAATGTCGGAGTTGATGGACAGATTACGCTTAGTTATGAAATAGATAATAGTGTTAAGATGAATTATGAAAACAATAAATGGAAGGCTAGTAGCACAAGTAAGACAACAAAAGAGGCAAAAGCAACAGTAGATGGTTATATCGGACCAAAGATGAAAGTAGTTTTAAAAGGATTTGGGTTATCTATTGCAGATGTTTCTGCAGTTGTAAAGGTTGATTTAGAAGGAAAAGCGTCTTTGACAAGGGAAACTTCTGTTACAGAAAATGTTGATAATTATATTGTAGCAAGAAAGTGGTCAATTAATTCATCATTAACATTATATGTACCTATAGTTACAGTAGAAATAGGAACAGATGGAAAATCTTTGCTAAGTAAAGCTAAAATTAAATATAAAGCTGACATTGTTCAGAAAACAAGTGCATTATGTCTTAAAGCAAAAATGGTTGATAATAAATATGATTTTGATGAAAGTGAGACACTAATTCCCAAACACATAAATGACGAAACAACCAGTGAAGTAAACCCGGCGAAAAATGAAAACGCTAACGAGACTAATGAAAACAACTTAAACGCAGTAGCACTTGATATATCAGATTATTATATTGAGTTGAAACCAGATGCTAACAAGATAGTAACGATAGAATCTATCCCAGCTGGATATAACATATCAGATGTAAAATGGACAACATCCAATATGTCCATAGCTACTGTGGGTAATGGAAATATCAAAGCAACAGGTATAGGAACTTGTACAATAAAAGTAGTTACTAATGATGGAAAATATAGTTGTGAATGTGCAGTAAGTGTAGTCGAACAATAATAGTAGGAGAATTAAATATGATATTAGCTTATTTGTTTGTAGCGTTATTTCTGATTATAGGAATATATAATTGTAGAAAATATTTGAAGTTAAAAAAGAGATCAAAACATTTTGTTGAAGTGGATGCGGTAAAAATGGAAACAAATAGTCATTATGTTGGTCTATCAGAGACGACGGATGGATATAGGTATATATACATATATGAATATGAATATGATGGTCAGCGAAAAACATATAGGTCGCTAAAGGATCTTGGAAAAAATACAAAGATATTGTACGACAAGGAAAATGATAAGGCATACGATATGAAAAGCGAAGCGGTAGATATGTCTTTTGGAAGAATATGTATATTATTTGTAATTCTAGTAATAGTAGCACTAGTAGTCAGGTATGTGGATCCATCTAGTGCAGGTGGTTACTAATGATGGATACAGTATGCTAAATGTATCTTATGTGGTATACGACTAAGGATACAGAAGGGGATTCGTTGATAGTAAGAGCGCTTAAGGCAGAATCTTTTTTTGCAAATATTGTATCAGATGAGAGCCTTTACCGGATGATGAGGCAACAGTTATATTAGCATCAAATGTTAAATTGATGAAATAACAAATGTCAGCACAGAAAAATATAAGAGGAAAACGGGAAATGAAAAAGTTATTAAATCTATGGAAAGCCAAAAAAACATTATATATATGAGTTATAGCAGGAGTAGTTGTACTAATAGCGAGAGGAGTAACAACAGTGTCAGCAGCTAAGGTAATTAAATAGAAAATATATTTAAAAACATATGATAATCCCCACAACAGCAATATTTCTGTTGTGGGGATTATTATAATCTGAATTATTATTTGTAATATAATTAGCCAAAATATCTCTTAAGAAGTCCCTCGAATGCCTTGCCATGTCTAGCCTCGTCTCTTGCCATCTCATGAACTGTATCGTGGATTGCGTCAAGGTTAGCAGCCTTAGCTCTCTTAGCAAGGTCAACCTTACCTGCTGTTGCGCCGTTTTCAGCTTCAACTCTCATCTCAAGATTCTTCTTAGTACTGTCTGTTACAACTTCGCCGAGGAGTTCAGCGAACTTAGCAGCATGCTCAGCTTCTTCCCATGCAGCCTTCTCATAGTAAAGACCGATTTCTGGATAACCCTCTCTGTGGGCAACTCTTGCCATAGCAAGGTACATACCAACCTCTGAACATTCACCTTCAAAGTTAGCTCTTAAATCAGCAACGATATCCTCGCTTACGCCCTTAGCTACGCCAACAACATGCTCAGCAGCCCATTCTCTTTCTCCTGTCTGTGCAGCAAACTTGCTTGCTGGTGCCTTACATACTGGACAGACGAAATCTGCTGGAAGAGAATCTCCTTCATAAACATAACCACATACTGTACATACATACTTCATAATAATAATCTCCTTTCGTTTATAAACATAACAGGCATAAGCCTGAACTCTACTTATCGGAACTTCTGAAAATGTTTCATCAGTTCGTAAATAGAATATAACAGAAATAAATCAGCTTGTCAATAAAAATAGGAATGATTCCTATTTTTATTTTCATGATTTGTAAAAATGTTAATTTTCCGAAGCACATTTTTCACACAATCCATAGAAGCAGACGGAACCAGCCTCGATTTTGCCCGAAAAATGTGATGCTACATTATCTCCGAGATTCTCAAGGATTTCATTGTCAGATGGATTGGTAATATCGATTAAACATTTGCACCTTCTGCACTGAAAATGCAGATGCGGCATCGTATTGGCATCGTAATGAACGAAACCATCCTCACATGGAACAGTGACGGCTTCGCCATGCTCAACGAGAAAGGAAAGGTTTCTATAAACAGTACCAAGACTTATGCTTGGAAAATCATTTTTGACAAATGTGTATACAACATCGGCAGTTGGGTGGTCTTTGCGTGACATAAGAAATGTTTTGATAGCGTCACGCTGACGGCTATGTTTAACAGCGCCCATAAAATCACCTCCAGATTATTATTTACTATTATCTTTAATTAAATTCATTATTTTGTCAATAGAATCCTGTTGTTCGCTCTTTTCCATATTAAGGATATACTGGTGTCTGTTGGCGTAAAGCTCACGGATAGCGGCAAGTAAAGTATCCTTATTCATATCTTCCTCAGTAAGAACCATAGAATAACCATGCTCCTTGAAGGAATTGGCATTAAGAATCTGGTCACCACGGCTTGCATTGGCAGAAAGCGGAATCAGAAGATTAGGTTTCTTAAGGGTAAGCAGTTCACATATTGCATTAGCACCCGCACGCGAGATAACAATAGAACTGATTGCAAAAAGATCACGCATCTGTTCGCTTATGTACTCGAACTGGACATAACCCGGAGTGCCGTTGAGCGATTCGTCCATCTTTCCTTTTCCACATAGATGGACAACCTGGAAATCCTTGAGAAGCTCAGGTAAAATGCTTCTTACAGCCTCATTTACATGTACAGCTCCAGTACTTCCTCCGACAACAAGAATAATTGGTTTGTCAGTTGTGAAGTTGCAAAGATCAAGACCGGCAGCTTTATTACCAAGAAGAAGTTCCTGTCTGATAGGAGAACCAGTAAGAACAGCCTTTCCTTCAGGAAGGTACTTGAGAGTTTCTGGGAAATTACAGCATATCTTAGTTGCTTTTCTCATGGCAATCTTGTTGGCAAGGCCGGGAGTCATATCAGATTCGTGGATAATTACAGGAATATGGCGGCTTCCTGCGGCAAGAACAACAGGTACAGACACGAAGCCTCCCTTAGAGAATATAATATCAGGTTTAATCTTTCGCATAAGTTTCTTAGCCTGAAAAAGTCCATGAAGCACACGGAACGGGTCAGACAGATTCTTAAGGCTTCTGTATCGTCTTAATTTACCAGATGAAATACCATAATAAGGAATTCCAAGATCTTCAATAAGAGTTTTTTCAATACCGGTATAAGAGCCGATATAGAAAACTTCATAGCCTGCTTCTTTAAGACTTGGAAGCAGGGCAATATTAGGTGTTACATGTCCGGCAGTACCACCGCCGGTAAGTACTATCTTTTTCATAGGTCATTCTCCTGAAAATATAATAAAATGTACGATTTGTTCAAATGTATAATTACATTTTATGAGCAAATCTTTCCTTAAAGCTACAATGCATGCAGAGCGGTTCGACTGCAGTCTTTTTCTTGAATCCCTCCATAAATGCGACGCTTCGTGGGCGTGCAAGGATTTCCTCAAGTGTTGAATCAAGAATATTGCCAAGAGCCATCACTCCATTACCATCAAGACAGCAGGGAACGACAGTGCCGTCACACAGAATAGCCATATGCTGGCGGAGTCCCTGGCAGAATCCACGCTCATTGCAATAAGTGCTGTTAACATCAGGCCATTCAAACGGAGACTGAACATTAACATAAAGATGTCTCTTGATTGTGCAGTTCTTCTCGCCAAACAGAAACGGCTCTTTCTTAGTATTCCAGAGTCTTAGTGAAATCTCAGTGTCAGTCTTATCAAGAAGCGTCTCGCAGGATTCAAAAAGATTGTGAATATAAGAATCCATGTCAATGCAGTCGTTATCATCAGCGCTGTGAAGCGACACATTAATCTGGTGTACAGGATATTCAAGTAAAACCGGAAGCTTCTCTTTAATAAGCGTGGCATTGGTAGTAAGATTTACTGTCATATCAGCATCCTGACATATCTTAAGAATTTCACCAAGCTGTGGGTGAAGAAGCGGCTCACCTTTAACATGAAGATATATGTAATTAGTATAATGTCCGATTCTTTCAATTACTGTGCGGAATTCGTTCACGCTCATAAAATGTGGCTTTCTCAGAGTCTCCTGACAAAAAGAACAGTGCAGATTGCAGCTGCTTGTTATCTCTACATAAACTCTTTTAAATCGTGCAACACTATTCATTCTCTTTCTTATATTCCTTTAAGGCTTTAGCGAGCTGGTCAGGACATGATGTATCCTTGTAACCACATTTGATACCATCCATTCTCTTGATGGCTTCGTCAACATCCATGCCCTCAATAAGAGCAGCAACGCCCTGTGTATTGCCGGCACAGCCGCCAGTAAAACGTACATTAACAACCTTTCCATCAACAACATCAAAATCTATCGCGCGGGAACATACGCCCGAAGTCTTAAATTTCATAAAAATCTCCTTACTTAACTTACTTGTATTTATATTTGCGTGATGTGTTTTGTATATTAGAAAATATTTGATGAAGTGAAAGCGTGCTACGCGTTACTTTATCAAATATTTTCTTTTGGCATACATTTAGCAAATATTAATTACAGTATAACACTTTTGCCACATATGAAAAAGCATAAGTTGTTTTATTGCAAATGTTCAATTATAATGTATGCAGTTTGAAATCACATTTATGATGTTATATATAAGGAGGATTTATGATAGGCATTATTGGCGCAATGGACGAAGAAGTAGAACAGCTTGTTGAGGTAATGGAGATTACCCGCGAGGAAACTAAGGCCTGCATGACATTTAAAGCAGGAAAGCTTGCCGGGAAAGAGGTTGTTATTGTAAGAAGCGGAATCGGCAAGGTTAATGCGGCAGCATGCACACAGATTTTAGTTGATGACTTCAAGGCTGATTACATTATTAATACAGGAATTGCTGGTTCACTGAAGGCAGAGATTGATATTGCAGATGTTGTTATTTCATCAGATGTTCTTCATCATGATATGGACGCAACAGGATTTGGATATCCTCTGGGACAGATTCCAAGAATGGATACACTTTCATTTGCAGCAGATGAAAGACTTATTAAGCTTGCAGGTGAGGCTTGTAAAAATGCAGTTCCAGAAATCGGAGTCCATGTCGGCAGAGTTGTAAGCGGTGATCAGTTTATATCAGACAAGGCTGTTAAGGAGAGAATCAGCAGCAATTTTGATGGTTTCTGTACAGAAATGGAGGGAGCAGCAATCGCACAGGTTTCTTACCTTAATAAAGTTCCATTTGTAATATTAAGAACTATATCAGATAAGGCTGACGACAGTGCAACAATGGATTACCCTGCATTTGAAAAGCTCGCAATTGCTAACAATGTCAAGGTTATGAAGGAACTTGTTGCAAATATTTAATCAGACGATGATTCGACAATATCTGCTTTAATTAAGATGTATAATGCGGTAGTATTCAATGTCTTTTGGGAGGTTTGTATGCAGACTGTATTAATAGCAATCAGAAATTATGCAGATGATGACAGCAGCAATGTCGACATACATAGCAGGCTGACTGTAAAGCAATTTAAGAAAGTGAAAGGCGCAGGACGACTTTTTTTATTAAAAAATGTAGACAGGGAGCTTGTGAAATTGAATAAACAGTACAGGGAAATTATTAAAAATGTACGATAGTTATGCAAAACATGCACAGAAAAGAGGATTATTATGAAGATACTTATGTTGGAAACTATGACATACGGAGATGATATCTCGCTTGAGCAGTTTAATAAGATTGGCGAGGTTGTGACATATAGCTTAAGTGCTTATGAGGAAGCTGTTGCAAGAATGAAAGAGCATAATCCTGATGTCGTTATTATTAATAAAACAAACATGAATGCAGAGTGTATGGCGGCTGCACCGAATCTTAAAATGGTTGCAGAGGCGGCAACAGGATATAACAATATTGATACAGAATATGCCAGAGCACATGGAATAAGAGTTGCCAATGTTGCCGGATATTCAACACAGTCAGTTATACAGCATACATTTGCACTTGCATTCTATCTTGTTGAGAAGATGAGATATTATGATGATTTCGTAAAGAGTGGCGAGTATGCCGAGTGGCCTTGCTTCTCACATTTTGCAAATGTGTTCCATGAACTGGCAGGAAAGACATGGGGAATTGTCGGACTTGGCAACATAGGAAGGGGCGTTGCTAAGATTGCGGCAGACTTTGGCTGTAATGTAATATATTATTCAGCAAGCGGTCACAGCTATGATGTGCTATATGAAAGATACGAGTTTGATGAATTTTTGAAGAAATCGGACATTGTATCAATTCATGCACCGCTTAACAAATATACAGAAAATCTGTTTAATTACGAGACGCTTAAGAAGATGAAGAGCAGTGCGGTTCTTTTGAATCTTGGACGCGGTCCGATTGTTAATGACGCAGACCTTGTAAGAGCGCTTAACGAAGGCGTTATTGCAGCAGCAGGACTTGATGTAATAACTACTGAGCCGGTTGCTAAGGACAATCCACTTCTTACAATTAAGGACAGCAACAAGCTTATCGTTACCCCTCATGTTGCATGGGCGACATACGAGGCGAGAACCCGCCTGATGGACGAGATATATCTTAATATCAAGGCATTTATGGCTGGGGAAGAGCGGAATGTTATTGTTTAATGTGTGATTTAATGTGCAGTAATAAATTATATGTGATTGATGCGGATTCCGGCTGGAGTCCGCATTTTTACTGTAATTAGATGTTAAAAAGAATGTTTCTAATCTTCCTCAATAACCTCAATTTCCATATAAGCAAATTCGATATCTTCAACAAAGTTGTCTTTAGTAAAACGTACCTTGGAGTGACGCTGGAATTCTGAAACATTGGAATCGAGCCAGATTGGTTCGGCAAGGTCGAATTCATAGCAGGCGTCATGTATAGCAGCGAATATTTTGCGGGTTCTGTTTAGATCAGGGTCCGCATTTTTTATTACAGTGTCTTTGATTAGATGCTGTTTGTCGTCAAATATTTTACACCACATTCTAAACATATCAGAAATCCTCACTATCTATCAGTATTGTGAATGGTCCGTCATTTTCAAGGCTGACTTTCATATCAGCACCAAATCTGCCAGTTTCTACTTTAGGAACCCGCTCGCGGCATAATGCTACGAATTTTTCATAAAGCGCATTAGCCATATCAGGTGCACCGGCGTTAATAAAGCTTGGGCGGTTGCCCTTACGGCAGTCTGCGTAAAGTGTGAACTGGCTTACAATAAGAAGTTCGCCGCCTACATCTGCCAGTGACAGATTAGTTTTGCCGTTCTCGTCCTCAAAAATACGCATTTTGCATATTTTGTCTACATATTTTGGAAGCATTTCTTCTGTATCATTCTGTCCGGCTCCGAAGAGAACCAAAAGACCATGACCTATACTTCCGACAATTTCGCCGTCTATCTTAACATTTGCATGATTAACACGCTGGATTACGAATTTCATATTAAACTCCTTAGATGTGTGAATAACTGAATATTATACGCTTAGTGAAAATGTGTCAACTTGTTTATGGATATGGCAGGCTCATATAAGAAAATGCAGATGGCTGTGGGTATCATGTTGCAATTGATAATGGACAGGGTTACAATTTAAGCAATGGTAACAGGCAGTATAACAAATCAGGAGGCGCAGATATGTTAAAGAATATTCTGGTAGGTCAGTCGGGTGGACCAACAGCAGTTATTAATTCATCATTGTATGGTGTAATTGAAGAGGGACTTAAGAATAAAGAACAGGTTGGTACTGTGTATGGTATGGTACATGGGATTGAAGGCTTTCTTGCAGGAAATTATATTAATCTTTCCAAGGTTGCAGATAATGAGCCGATTGAAAGATTAAAGACAACACCAGCATCTTTTCTTGGCAGCTGCAGATACATGCTTCCGGAAGATTTACAGGATAAGGTGTATGATAAATTATTTGACACATTTGCACAGATGAACATTGGATATGTGTTCTATATAGGAGGCAATGATTCAATGGATACTGTGTCTAAGTTATCATGGACTGCGGAATTGAAGAAATCGGACATCAGATTTATAGGGGTGCCAAAGACAATTGATAATGACCTTGTTATGACAGATCATACCCCTGGGTATGGTTCAACTGCGAAATATGTAGCATCAACGCTAAGAGAGATTATACTTGATGCAACGTGTTATGCACATCCATCTGTTACGATCGTTGAACTTATGGGAAGGCATGCTGGATGGGTTACAGCAGCATCAGTGCTTGCAAGAACAGAGTACAGCAGGAATCCTTATCTTATATATATGCCAGAGCATGCATTTGATATGGAAGAATTTAAGAAGTCACTTAAGGTTGCACTAGAGCAGGAAACAGCAGTCGTTGTGTGCGTATCAGAAGGAATTGCAGATAAAGACGGCAGGTTCATATGCGAATATGCAGATGCGGCGTCAGTTGATGGTTTTGGACACAAGATGCTTACAGGCAGTGGAAAGTATCTTGAGAATTATGTAAAAGCAGAATTTGGAATCAAATGCAGGAGCATTGAACTTAACCTTCCACAGAGATGTTCATCACTTCTTGCTTCAGCAACAGATATTAAAGAGGCGGAAGAAGCAGGAAAAGCGGCAGTTCACGCAGCCGTTAATGGGGAAACCGGAAAGATGGTAACATTTGAGAGAGATGATACTAATGGATATGGAATTAATTACGGACTTGCAGATGTGAATGAGATATGCAATAAGGAAAAGAAGTTCCCATCGGAGTGGATAACTGCAGATGGCACTGATATTTCTGATGAATATATTAAGTATGCAAGACCACTTATTCAGGGAACCAATATTGCTGAGTATTTGGATGGAGTTCCGGTGCATCTTAAGCCGGCATATTACAGGTAAGATTAAGCAGATGCTTATTCATGGGGCTGTCGCTTTAATGATTGAAAATCGTTGAGGCGCCAGTCCCATGGATAATGTTGAGGGTACCTACGATTTTGTTATTATTTCAAATTTAGTAGGTATTACTGAGGTGTTCCTGGTATGATACTTCGGGCAGGCAGCCTACGAAATAGTCTGATTATGGTGATTTCGTAGGTTATTTTCCTGAATTATTATTGTGATATGAAGAAATGGCCAAGGAATACATGCTAAATGCATACGATACAGATTGATATTATGAATTTCGTATGTAATTTGATGCAGAATACAGTCATAATTACATACGAAATTCATGACAAGAAGACTTTTAGTAGGCTGGGCCGGACAGAGATATCAAGTTTGGGAGAGGCGGCTGGGTCATGCCAACTCAAAAAGGAATTTTAATAAAAATAAAAATGACAGCACGCTATTGACAGCGTGCTGTCATTTTTGTAATATAGCAAAGCTACTTAAGATTTTTATTAAAAGAATGGCAGGTTCTGATGCCGTTTTGTTACGAAGGGAGCAGATATGCAGCGAGAGTCACTCCATTGTGGAGAACTTATAAAGCGTCTTAATGATATTCTTGGCAGGTGTGCCAATGAGAAACTTAGGGAAGATGACATGACATCTTCGCAGGTTAAGATGCTTATGACAATTAATGAAACTAAAGATGAATGTATTACGCTTAAGGAGCTTGAGAAGCATTTTGGCGTAGCCCAGGCGACAATAGCGGGAACAGCAGCTAGACTTGAGAAGAAAGGAATGATAGAAAGCTTCTATGACCCTTCGGATAAGAGAGTTAAGCATGTAAGAATAACAGACAAGGGCAGAGCCATGTGCGTTCATGCAGGAAAGGCAATGCTTGAGAAAGAAAAATGGTTTCTTTCATCGCTTTCTGCTGACGAAAAACAAGAATTACATCGACTGTTACAAAAAGTGTACGATGATGTGAATAACTGTGAAAGGAAGTGTAAGAAATGTTAAAAACTTTATCAGCTTATATTGGCGAATATAAGAAAGATTCGATAAAAACTCCAATATACATAATTGTTGAAGTTCTTATGGAAATACTTATTCCGTTTGTTACGGCAAGTATTATTGATAAGGGTATTCAGGCCGGGGACATGAGCAAGGTGTTCATGTATGGAGGACTTATGATTGTGCTTGCATTTATAAGTCTTTTCTGCGGAATTCAGGCAGGAAAATATGCGGCTTCTGCATCTACAGGATTTGCATGTAACTTAAGAGAGGGAATCTATTCCAATATCCAGAATTTTGCATTCTCTAATATCGACAAATACAGCACAGCAGGTCTTATTACCCGTATGACTACTGATGTTACAAATGTGCAGAATGCATATCAGATGATTCTTAGAATCGCAGTAAGAGCACCGCTTATGATGATATGTAGTATGGTTATGTGCTTTATTATCAATCCTACATTAAGCCTTATATTCTTAGGTGCTCTTATCCTTCTTGGATGTGCGCTTTTCTTCATTATATTTAAGGTAACGCCTATCTTTACAGAAGGTTTTGCTAAATATGATGACTTAAATGCAAGTGTTCAGGAGAATGTCACAGGAATAAGGGTTGTCAAAGCATTTGTAAGAGAAGACCATGAGAATAAGAAATTTACCAGGGCTGCCGAGAATCTTTACAAGACATTTGTTAAGGCGGAATCATGGCTTGCATTCAATAATCCTATTATGATGTTCGTTATATATGGAAGTATTATTGCACTTTCATGGTTTGCGGCACATTTTATTGCTGATGGAACTATGACAACAGGTAACCTGACTTCAATGTTCAGCTATGTAATGAGCATGATGATGTCACTTATGATGCTTTCTATGATATTCGTTATGTTATCAATGAGTGCAGCGAGTGCAAGACGAATCGCCGAGGTTCTTAACGAGAAGGCTGATATTACTGATCCGGCGAATCCTGTTATGGAAGTTCCTGATGGAAGAATTGATTTCAATCATGTGAACTTTACCTATAAGAAGGATAGCGACAAAGATGCGCTTGAGGATATTGATATCCATATAAATGCAGGCGAGACAATCGGTATTATTGGTGGAACAGGCTGTGGTAAGTCAAGCTTCGTTAATCTTATAAGCCGTCTGTATGATGTTAAAGATGGTTCTGTATGCGTAGGTGGAATTGATGTAAGAGACTATGACCTTGAAACTCTCCGTAATGAGGTTTCGGTTGTTCTTCAGAAAAATGTGCTTTTCTCAGGAACTATTCTTGATAATTTAAGATGGGGCGATGAAAATGCGTCTGAGGAGGATTGCATTGAGGCATGCCGTCAGGCTTGTGCAGACGAATTCATTGAGAGAATGCCTGACAAATACAATACATGGATTGAGCAGGGTGGAAGCAATGTTTCCGGTGGTCAGAGACAGAGACTCTGTATCGCAAGAGCACTGCTTAAGCACCCAAAGGTTCTTATTCTTGATGATTCAACAAGTGCTGTTGATACAGCCACAGACGCTAAGATTAAGAAAGCATTTGCAACAAAGATACCGGGAACTACCAAGATTATCGTATCGCAGAGAATCTCAAGTATTCAGGATGCAGACAGAATATTGGTGCTTGAGAATGGCTGCGTGAGTGGTTTTGATACTCACGAAAATCTTGTTGAGAATAATAAGGTTTACCGCGAAATCTACGATGTCCAGACACAGGGCGGCGGTGATTTTGACGAGACAGCAGAATAGGAGGCAAAGTATGGATAAGAATATTGATATGAAGAATAAGAAGAATAAAGAAAATCCACTTCCTCTTATGAAGAGGCTGCTTGGATATATTTTAAAGCATTATAAGTTTTCCTGCATAGCAGTGCTTGTGTGTATACTTGTTTCAGCACTTACAACACTGACAGCGACACTGTTTATCCAGAAACTTATTGACAGCTACATTATTCCGCTGACACAGTCGGCAGTACATGATTATGCACCACTTGCTGGCGCACTTATCAAGCTTGCTGCAGTCCTTATGGTTGGAGTATTGTGTTCATATGGTTACAACAGGATTATGGTAAATGTTGGTCAGGGAACTTTAAAGAAGTTAAGATTAGAGCTGTTTACTAACATGGAATCTCTTCCTATTAAGTATTTTGATACTCATGCACACGGCGATATCATGTCAGTATATACTAACGATATCGACACATTAAGACAGCTTATAAGTCAGAGTATACCTCAGGTTATCAATTCATGCATTACACTTGTATCTACATTTGTAAGTATGATTGTGCTTGATATTCCGCTTACAATCGTATCGGTTTTAATGGTTGTTATCATGCTTTATGTAACTTCTAAGCTGAGTGCACTTTCCGGAAAATATTTCGTTGAGCAGCAGAAAGATATCGGTAAGGTTAATGCTTATATAGAGGAAATGATGGAAGGACAGAAGGTTGTAAAGGTGTTCTGCCACGAGGATAAGAGTATTGAGCAGTTTAAGGAGATTAACAACAGGCTTCGTGAGAGTGCAAACAATGCGAACAAGGTTGCTAATATCACAATGCCTGTTAATGGTAATATAGGTAATATCAGCTATGTTTTATGTGCAATAGTTGGTGGTATTCTTGCGCTGAGTGATTTTTCAGGACTTACTATTGGTACACTTGTTGCTTTCTTAAGTCTTAACAAGAGCTTCACACAGCCTGTAACCCAGATAAGCCAGCAGGTAAGCAGTATCGTTATGGCGATGGCTGGTGCCGGAAGAGTATTTGAATTATGTGATGAGAAGCCAGAGGTTGATGAAGGATATGTTGAATTAGTTAATGTAAAGTATGATGCCGATGGTAATGTTGAAGAAACAGATAAAAATACTGAGATGTGGGCATGGAAGAAGCCTGCAAAGGACGGCAGTAGTGCGGAGTACATAAGACTTGCCGGCGATGTAACATTTGACGGGGTTGACTTTGGCTATAATCCGGACAAGATGGTACTTCATGATATTAAAATGTATGCTACACCGGGACAGAAGATTGCATTTGTCGGAAGCACCGGAGCTGGAAAAACCACAATTACTAATCTTATCAACAGATTCTATGATATTCAGGATGGTAAGATCAGATATGATGGAATTAACATCAATAAAATCAAGAAGGATGATTTAAGACGAAGTCTTGGTATTGTTCTTCAGGATACTAACCTTTTTACTGGAACAATTATGGATAATATCAGATATGGAAGACTTGAGGCGAGTGATGCCGAGTGTATTGCAGCAGCACGACTTGCTAATGCTGATGGATTCATTAAGAGACTTCCTGATGGATATAATACTGTGCTTCATGGTGACGGTGCTAATTTAAGTCAGGGACAGAGACAGCTTCTTGCAATTGCAAGAGCAGCAGTTGCAGATCCTCCCGTACTTATTCTTGATGAGGCTACTTCATCAATTGATACAAGAACAGAGCGCCTTGTCCAGAAGGGTATGGATGCGCTTATGTCAGGAAGAACATCATTTGTTATTGCACACAGACTTTCTACAGTCCGCAATGCAGACTGTATTATGGTTATGGAGCAGGGAAGAATTATCGAGCGTGGAACACATGACCAGCTCATGGAAGAAAAGGGCAGATATTATCAGTTGTATACTGGTAAGAGCATATCAGCGTAAATGTAGATGCAGAGGCAGCGAAAGCGTGCCTGAACTACATGGATTTATATATCGTCTTAACATAGCCAAAAGGGGCACCGCACTAATTTTGAACTGCTCCCCGTCAAGTAGACAATTAAAAAAATAAAAATTTTCTATCC
>CAMDYG010000036.1 GCA_945910225.1 uncultured Eubacterium sp.
AACAGGATTGGTTATGGCGGTGGTTTTTATGACAGATATCTGGAAAGGGATAATACATATATAAAAACAGCGCTTTGCTTTGATTTTCAGCTGATGGAACATATCCCACATGAAGAACATGATCTGAAGCCGGATATAATAATAACAGAAAAGACAGTGATAAGAAGGGAGAAGTAATGGAGACACTTGAGCAGATAGGAATTAAGGCTAAGAAAGCATCAAGATATCTTGCAAAGCTTGGGATAGATGAAAAGAATAAGGCCCTTGAGGCTGTAGCTGATGCACTTGTAACTAATGCAGAAAGCATAATTGCAGCCAATGAAAAAGACATTGTGAACGCTAATGCTAATGGTATGAAGCCTGCGCTTATTGACAGACTTAAACTTGATGTTAAAAGAATAAATTCAATGGCGGATGGCATAAGAGTTCTTACGGGACTTGAAGATCCTGTTGGAGAAGTAACAGGGATGAAGAAAAGACCCAACGGACTTGTTATTGGAACTAAGAGAGTTCCACTTGGCGTTGTTGCTATAATATATGAATCAAGACCTAATGTAACAGCGGATGCATTCGGACTTACTTTTAAGTCAGGCAATGCCTGTATATTAAGAGGTGGAAGTGATTCCATTAATTCTAATATTGCGATTGCAGATGTTATTGCACAGGCACTTTCTGATAACGGAATTAATCCTGATGTTATCAATCTTATAAAAGATACAGACAGGGCTCTTGTCAATGAACTTATGAAGATGAATGATTACGTTGATGTAATTATTCCAAGAGGCGGAGCCGGACTTATAAAAAATGTTGTAATGAATAGTACAGTACCGGTTATTGAAACTGGAACAGGCAATTGTCATGTATATGTTGACGAGTATGCTGACATTGATACGGCTGTTAAGGTTATATATAATGCCAAGACGTCAAGAATTGGAGTATGCAATGCCTGTGAATCACTTGTTGTACATAAAAAGATTGCTAAGGAGGCTATTCCACAGATTGTAAATGCACTTAAAAATAAGAATGTGGAGGTGCGTGGCGATGAATATGCCATGGAATGTGACTCGAGAATTATTGCTGCAACAGATGAAGACTGGGGAAGAGAGTATCTTGATTATATAATATCAGTAAAGACAGTAGATTCATTTGATGAGGCGGTTGAACATATTAACAGATATAATACTGGACATTCAGAGTCTGTTATTACTAAAGATTATGAGCACGCTAACAGATTTTTAGATGAGATAGATGCTGCATGTGTGTATGTTAATGCATCAACAAGATTCTCTGATGGATTTGAATTCGGATTTGGAGCAGAAATCGGAATCAGCACACAGAAGCTGCATGCAAGAGGGCCTATGGGATTAGAGGCATTGACTACTACTAAGTATATTATATATGGTGATGGACAGGTGAGATAAAGATATAATGTATTTATGGGGGAAAATGTATGATAAAGAGAGATTTTAATCTGGATGAAATGAAATATTTTCTTTCACTTATGGGAGAATGTACAGATGATTATCTGTACGTATATGACCTGACTAATGATAAAGCCATATATACAAAGTCTATTATGGATGTCTTTGCTCTTGATAATAACGAATTTGACAATGCCACATATATATTGAAAAATGTTGTCCATCCTGATGATTTAGGAATGCTTATTAAGGATCTTGAGGAAGGTATTAAAGGAAGAAAGGATGAGCATAACCTTGAATACAGATGGAAGACAATAGATGGTGAATATGTGGCTATAAGCTGCAGAGGCCAGTATGTTTTAAGCCATGGGGTTAAATATCTTATCGGACGCATATCTGAAATTGGTAAAAAAAGCAGATTTGATAATAAAACAGGACTTTACAGAGAAGTTGTTCTTGAAAATGTGTACAACGAGGGAGCTAAGGTCAGACACAGCCGTGGATTTCTTATGCTTATCGGAATTGATAATTTTAGGGAATTTAATGAAAAATATGGTGCTAAAATAGGAGATGAGGCGCTTAATATCCTTACGGATTCCATTAGAAAATACGTTGACGATCCATTAAACATATTCAGAATGCCAGGTGATGAGTGTGCAATATATATGCCTTATTCAATAGACGATGATATTGAACAATCCAAGGTATTGTATAAAAGGATAAGAAATGAAATAGACAGAGCAATAGAACGCAGAAAGTTTGATGTCTTTTTTACAATATCAGCCGGAGCAGCAGAATTTGATTCAGAAAGAGATAATTTTAATGATTTGTTGAAGAATACGAAATTCTCTCTTCATTCAGCAAAACTTAACGGAAAAAACAGATGCGAGATATTTGTTAACAGTGAATATATTAATTATATAAGCAAGCTTGGAATACAGGATGAATTAAGAAGATGTATCAGTGAGAATTATGAAGGTTTTGAGCTGTATTTCCAGCCAATATATAATCCATCCACTAATTGCATTGTTGGAGCAGAAGCGCTTATCAGATGGAATAGTACCAAATACGGATTCATGGGACCAGACAAGTTCATACCTCTTCTTGAGGACAGTGCACTAATAATTCCTCTTGGTAGATGGGTAATTGATACAGCTGCTAAAGCATGTAACAGATGGATTACCAATATTCCGGATTTTGTAATGCATATTAATCTGTCATTTGTACAGATTGTTAAGAGCAATATTATAAAAGATGTTCTTGAGTATATTGGAAGATACAGCGCGGCTAATAATCATTATGTTTTTGAGATAACTGAGACAATAGAGATGGAACATATACCAGCTGTTGACAGGGTATTTAAAGAATTTATAAAAAATGGATTTTCTCTGGCAATTGATGATTTTGGAACAGGATATTCTAATTATGGATATATGAGGGATAAAACATTTAATATTGTTAAAGTTGACAGGTCATTTATTACTAACATAGATAAACAGAAAAATAATTATCTGATGGTTAGTTTTATAATTAAGATGGCGCATGAGATGGGTATTCATGTGTGTATTGAAGGTGTTGAGACAGAAGAAGAACTTTTATGTGTTAAAGAACTTGGTGCTGATTATATTCAGGGATATTATTATGGTAAACCTGTATGCAGCGATGACTTTGAAAAACAGCATTTAAAGAAGCTTATATTAGGATAAGAATGGAGATTTATTGATAATGCAGGAAATTAACAATGCCAGTGCACTAGAGGAACAGCTTTATTATATTGGCGAATGTAAGAAGTTTTTAGAGAAAAAGACTAAGGAAATAGGAAGACCATTATATGCATGTGTCCACACATTTGGCTGCCAGATGAATGCAAGGGATTCTGAAAAACTTCTCGGTGTACTTAAAGAGATAGGATATCTTGAAACTGAGGACGAGGATAAGTCAGATTTCGTCATATACAATACATGTACTGTAAGAGAGAATGCCAATCTTAAGGTTTATGGACGTCTCGGACATCTTAAGAATGTCAAGAAAAAGAATCCGCATATGCTTATTGCTATGTGTGGCTGTATGATGCAGGAACCTGATGTAGTGGAGAAGATAAGGGATTCTTATAAGTTTGTTGATATCGTTTTTGGAACATTTAACATATACGCAATGGCAAAGCTTATATATAACAGACTTACATCAGGAAGCCAGGTTATTGATATATGGGAAAAAACCAAAGATATTGTTGAAGAGCTTCCTACTGAAAGAAAGTTCCCATTCAAATCTGGTGTCAATATTATGTATGGCTGTAATAATTTCTGTACATACTGTATCGTGCCTTATGTAAGAGGAAGAGAGATAAGCCGTGAGCCTAAGGATATCATTATGGAGATTGAGAGACTTGTAAAGGACGGCGTCAAGGAAGTTATGCTTCTTGGACAGAATGTTGACTCTTATGGAAAGACACTTGATAATCCGGTATCTTTTGCAGAGCTTTTAAGAGAAATTGATAAGATAGAAGGACTTGAGAGAATCAGATTCATGACTCCTCATCCTAAGGATATCGAGAAGGAAACTCTTGAAGTTATAAGAGATTCCAAGAAGATATGTAATCACATACATTTTCCACTTCAGTCAGGAAGTTCAAGACTTCTTAAACTGATGAACAGAAAGTACACTAAGGAACATTACTTGGAGCAGGTTGAGATGATAAGAAGAATCCTGCCGGATGTTTCTCTTACAACTGATATTATTGTCGGCTTCCCTGGTGAGACAGAAGAAGATTTCGAGGATACTATTGATGTTGTAAAGAAGGCAAAGTTTGATAGTGCGTATACATTTATATATTCAAAAAGAACAGGTACGCCTGCTGCCAGGATGGAGAATCAGGTGCCTGAGGATGTTGTTAAGGACAGGTTTAACAGACTGCTTGCTACAGTGAATGAAGTGTCACATAAGCATATCAGGAGATATGAAGGCATGGACATGAAGGTGCTTGTAGAGGGAAAGGATGACCATGAGGATGGCTTTGTTACAGGCAGAATGACTAACAATATTCTGGTACATTTTGCAGGGGATGAATCACTTATCGGACAGATTGTGACAGTACATCTTGACGAATGTAAAGGATTTTACTATATGGGCAGACTTATCGAGGATTAATCAGGGAGTAATATAATGGCAGAGTATTCACCAATGATGCAGCATTATCTTGCAACTAAAGAAGAGTATAAAGACTGCATACTTTTTTACAGGCTTGGAGATTTCTATGAAATGTTTTTTGATGACGCGATAGTTGTCTCTAAGGAACTGGAACTTACATTAACAGGAAAAGACTGTGGACAGGAGGAACGTGCGCCTATGTGCGGCGTTCCTTTTCATGCAGCAGAAACTTATATTAATAAGCTTGTTTCCAATGGCCACAAAGTCGCAATATGCGAGCAGATGGAAGATCCCAAACAGGCTAAGGGCATTGTTAAAAGAGAAGTTATAAAGGTTGTGACACCGGGAACGAATTTAAACAGCCAGGCACTTGATGAGACTAAGAATAATTATCTTATGAGCATTGTTTATCTTGGCGATGTGTTAGGTGTTGCAATTGCTGATTATTCAACAGGAGATTTCTTTGTAACTGAAATTGAGACAGGCGCAGAACTTATTGATGAGATTAACAAGTTCGTTCCGTCAGAGATAATACTTAATGAGTATTTTGCTATGAGCGGAATTGACCTTACATTTATAGCTGAAAAGCTTTCTATATCAGTATCAACGCTTGAAAACTGGTATTTTGATGATGATTCATGCAAGGCAAAGTTAAAGGAACATTTTCATGTAAATATGCTTGATGGGCTTGGAATCAAGGATTATTCAGTAGGAATTGATGCTGCCGGAGCTCTTCTTATATATCTTACACAGACACAGAAAAGTGATATGTCGCATATTACAAGCATTGTGCCTTATATTACAGGCAAATATATGCTTATAGACAGTTCTTCAAGACGTAATCTTGAGCTTGTTGAGACTATGCGTGAGAAACAGAAGAAAGGTTCTCTTCTGTGGGTACTTGATAAGACTAAGACTGCAATGGGCGCAAGAGCATTAAGAAACCTTGTACTGCAGCCACTTATTAACCGGGATGAGATTATAAAAAGACAGGATGCTATAGAAGAACTTTCTGACAATGCAATTGACAGGGAAGAGATTCGTGAATATCTTGGTCCTATATATGACCTTGAGCGAATTATGACAAAAATAAGCTGCAAATCAGCTAATCCAAGGGATTTGATTGCGTTTAAGAATTCCCTTGAGATGATACCTCATATTAAGAACCAGATAGGACATTTTAAATGTGATGTATTCAGACAGTGTTTTGAGCAGATGGACGACTTAAAAGATTTGTACAATCTTGTTGACACT
This sequence comes from uncultured Eubacterium sp., assembly GCA_945910225.1. Classification (GTDB taxonomy): domain Bacteria; phylum Bacillota; class Clostridia; order Lachnospirales; family Lachnospiraceae; genus Lachnospira. Next base: position 5,823 of record CAMDYG010000036.1, read on the forward strand.
GCAATTATAGATGATCCGCCGATTACAATGCGTGATGGAGGAATGATAAAGGACGGCTTTTCAGCAGAGGCTGATGAGCTTCGTAATGCCAAGATCAAAGGTAAGGAATGGCTTGCAGAGCTTGAAAGCAGAGAAAAGGAAAAGACAGGAATTAAGAATCTTAAGGTTAAGTATAACAAGGTGTTTGGATATTATCTTGAGGTTACTAATTCGTTTAAAGACCTTGTTCCTGCTGAATGGGTAAGAAAGCAGACCCTTACTGGTTCAGAAAGGTATACTACAGATGAGTTGAAGCATCTTGAGGATATTATTCTTGGAGCCGAGGATAAGCTGTATTCACTAGAGTATGATTTATTCTGTGAGGTAAGGGAACGTATTGCGTCAGAAGTTGTGAGAATTCAGAATACTGCCAAGGCTGTTGCAATGATTGATGTGTATGCATCACTTTCTGTTGTTGCAACCCAGAATAATTTCGTAAGACCTAAGATTAACGAAAAAGGAATTATTGATATTAAGAATGGACGACATCCTGTTGTTGAAAAAATGATTTCTAATGATATGTTTATTGCCAATGATACTTATCTTGATAATGGAGCTAACAGGATTTCAATTATTACAGGACCTAATATGGCTGGTAAGTCTACATATATGAGACAGACTGCACTTATTGTTCTTATGGCACAGACAGGCTCTTTTGTGCCTGCTGATTCAGCCAATATATGTATTGTGGATCGTATATTTACAAGAGTTGGAGCGTCTGATGATCTGGCTTCAGGACAGTCTACCTTCATGGTCGAGATGACAGAGGTTGCTAATATTTTAAGAAATGCTACCCCTAAGAGTCTTATTATTCTTGATGAAATTGGAAGAGGAACAAGTACATTTGACGGATTAAGTATTGCATGGGCTGTTGTTGAGTATATTGCCAATACCAAGTTTTTAGGAGCAAAGACTCTTTTTGCAACACATTATCATGAACTTACGGAATTAGAGGGAACTCTTGACGGAGTTAATAATTATTGTATTGCAGTTAAGGAAAATGGTGATGATATTGTTTTCTTAAGAAAGATTATTAAGGGCGGTGCTGATAAAAGTTATGGTATTCAGGTTGCCAAGCTTGCAGGTGTGCCTGATGTTGTCCTTAACAGAGCTAAGGAACTTGTTACAGACTTAAGTGATGCTGATATTTCACAGAAAGCCAAGGATATTGCACAATATTCAAAGAAACTTGAAAAGATGAATGACCAGTACAGAAAGGTTAATGATCTTGAGGTCAAGCAGATGTCACTTTTTGATACAGTTAAAGATGATGATATTGTAACCGATATTATGAATCTTGATATAAGTAATATGACACCGATTGATGCGCTGAATACACTTTATAAGTTACAGGGAAAAGCCAAGAACCGCTGGTAAAACAAGCAGAATAGGAGAAATCTATGCCGATAACACTTTTAGACCAGAATACGATTAATAAGATTGCTGCAGGAGAAGTTGTTGAAAGACCTTCTTCTGTAGTTAAGGAGCTTGTTGAAAATGCTATTGATGCCGGAGCGACTGCAATTACAGTTGAGATAAAGGAAGGTGGAATTTCGTTTATCAGGGTTACTGATAATGGCAGTGGTATTAATAAGGATGAGATTGAGATAGCATTTAAAAGACATGCAACAAGCAAAATCAAATCTATAGAAGATCTTATGGCTATTTCATCTCTTGGATTCAGAGGTGAGGCGCTTGCAAGTATAGCGGCAGTTTCACAGGTTGAGCTTATTACCAAGACTGCCAACAGCATAAGCGGCGTGCGATATACCATTGAAGGTGGAGTACCCGGTGAAGTGGCAGAAATAGGCGCTCCGGAGGGAACTACATTTGTTGTAAGAAATCTTTTCTACAATACTCCGGTAAGAAGAAAGTTCTTAAAAACTGCTACTACTGAAGGTGGATATATCGGTTCACTTGTGGAATATCTGGCACTTTCACACCCTGATATTTCGTTCAGATTCATAAGCAACAACCAGAATAAGCTGCACACATCTGGAAATATGAATCTTAAGGATATCATATATAATGTGTATGGCAGGGATATAACCAATAATCTGTATGAAATCAGTGGCAGATCGCAGGATATTGAGGCTTCTGGGTTTATTGGCAAACCTATGATTGTCCGCGGAAACAGGACATATGAGAATTATTATATTAATGGCAGATATATTAAAAGCAGCATCATAACAAAAGCTATTGAGGATGCATATAAGGGATTTATAATGCCACATAATTATCCGTTCAGTGCGATTCATTTTAAGATTAATCCAGCCATTATTGATGTAAATGTGCATCCAACCAAGATGGAACTGCGTTTCTCAAATAATGAATATATATATAATTTTGTGTACGATACATGCTTAAAGGCTCTTAATTCAAAAGAGCTTATAGCAGAGGTTTCTGTACCAGATCCTGTTGCAACTAAAATGCAGGAGGCACCGGTTGTAAGAAATGTTATGCCAGATGTTAAGCTTCCAGAGAAGAATATGGTGGGTAAGACAGAGACCATACCTGTGGAGTCTCCAAAAGCCGAACATATTCAGTCTCAGGTGGTTAATCCGGTATCACAGCCGGTAAGATCAGATGCAAAACCAGAAATTAAGCCGGAAAGACTCCCTGAACCTTTCGAGATTAAGCGTTCTGAGCAGATGGTAAGGGAAGATAAAGCAAGATATGAGGCTGTTGCAAAGTCTGAACCACCAAAGCAGATGAATCTTTTTGAAAATAAACTTCTTGATGAGAGCAGCCGTAACAAATACAGAATTATAGGACAGCTTTTTGATACTTACTGGCTGATTGAATTTGAGGATAAGTTTTATATGATGGATCAGCATGCGGCGCATGAGAAGGTGCTTTATGAAAAGACAATGAACAAGCTTCATAATAAGACGATTGGAACGCAGATGATTCTGCCACCGATTGTACTGTCACTTAATATGCATGAGGAAGAGATATATAAGGCTAATCAGGATATATTTAAAAGATTAGGATATGACATAGAGGAATTTGGCGGTAATGAGTATAAGGTTACGGGAATTCCTGCAGGACTTCCAAAGATGGATTACAAGCAGCTTCTCATTGATGTGCTGGACGGACTTTCAGAAGAAAGTGCTAACAGGGATCCGGATATTATCACTGAAAAGGTTGCAAGCATGTCGTGCAAAGCAGCTGTGAAGGGTAATAACAGGCTGTCGTTCAATGAAGCATTTAAACTGATGGACGAGCTTATGAAGGCTGAGAATCCATATAACTGTCCACATGGCAGACCAACGCTTATTATGATGAGCAAATATGAGATAGAAAAGAAATTCAAACGAATAGTATAGAGGCTGATATGAAAAAAGAACCTTTAATAATACTTACAGGTCCGACAGCAGTTGGAAAGACAGAGCTTTCCATTGCACTTGCAAAGGCTGTTAATGGCGAAATAATAAGTGCTGATTCCATGCAGGTGTACAAATACATGGATATCGGAACTGCCAAGATAACAAAAGAAGAGATGCAGGGAGTTAAGCATTATCTTGTTGACGAGATTGAACCATCAGAAGGCTTTGATGTGGCAAGATTTAAGACGATGGCTGCAGATGCAATAGGAAAAATCCGTAAGAGCGGGCATATCCCTGTAATTGTCGGCGGCACAGGATTTTATATCCAGGCACTTTTGTATGATTCCACATTTGAAGATGATGAAAGTGATCATGAATACAGAAATTATCTTCAGGGGATTGCTGATACTAAGGGAGCAGAGGTGCTTCATGATATGTTAAAGAAAGTAGATCCTGAATCTGCAGAGGCAATACATGCTAACAATGTCAAAAGAGTTATCCGCGCACTTGAATTTTACAAGTCAACAGGAAAGAAGATATCAGATCATAATAGTGAGCAGAGAGCGAAGGAGTCACCATATAATTTCTGCTATTTTGTGCTTAATGACAAAAGAGAGACTCTATATGACAGAATAAACAGACGTGTTGATATAATGTTTGACAACGGACTGCTTGATGAGGTAAAACATTTGTCAGACATGGGACTTGTAAAGGATGATGTTGCCATGCAGGGAATCGGATATAAAGAGGTGTTCGATTATCTTGAAGGCAGATGTGACGAAGCAGGTCTTAGAGAAATGATCAAGCAGGATACAAGACATTTTGCTAAAAGACAGCTTACATGGTTCAGGAGAGAGCCATCAGTTACATGGGTGGATTTTTCCCAGATAAGAAGAGAAGATGCGCTTGCGTATATGCTTGAACAACTAAAAGAAAAGGAAATTATTTGATTATGAGAGAAATGTATAAGAATATGGGAATCTGTGATGAAGTATATGATTACTGCGACAATATAATCAAGTCACTTCATGACAGATTTGAAGAGATAGATAAGAATGCAGAGTATAACCAAATGAAGGTTATCAAAGCTATGCAGGATAATAAGGTTGCAGAGATGCATCTGGTAGGAACAACAGGCTATGGTTATAATGATGACGGAAGAGATACTCTTGAAAAGGTGTATTCCGATATATTTAAGACAGAGGATGCACTTGTAAGACCTCAGATTATCTGCGGAACACATGCGTTAAATGTAGCTTTGGCATCTAACTTAAGACCAGGCGATGAACTTTTATCACCAGTCGGAAAGCCTTATGATACAATGGATGAGATTATTGGAATCAGACCATCCAAGGGAAGTCTTGCTGAATATGGAATTACATATGCACAGGTTGATCTTCTGCCAGACGGCGGCTTTGATTATGAGGGCATTAAGAATGCAATCAATGAAAGAACAAAGCTTGTTACAATCCAGCGTTCTAAAGGATATGCGTCAAGACCAACACTTTCGGTTGAAAGAATTGGCGAGCTTATAAGCTTTATCAAGGGAATTAAGCCAGATGTTATATGCATGGTTGATAACTGCTATGGTGAATTTGTTGAAAGAATCGAGCCTTCAGAGGTTGGGGCTGATATGATCGTTGGTTCGCTTATTAAGAATCCTGGTGGCGGACTTGCTCCATGCGGAGGCTATATAGCTGGAAAGAAGGAATGTGTTGAGCAGGCAGCCTACAGATTATCTTCCCCAGGACTTGGAAAAGAGGTTGGGGCTACACTTGGTGTTAATCAGAGTTTTTATCAGGGACTTTTCTTATCACCTGTAGTTGTTGCCGGTGCGCTTAAGGGTGCTATATTTGCTGCAAATGTATATGAAAAGGCAGGATTTGTAGTAAGACCGGATGGAAGTGAGCCAAGATATGATATTATTCAGGCTGTTGAGCTTGGCAGTGCTGACGGACTTCTTGCTTTCTGTAAAGGAATTCAGGCAGCAGCACCTGTTGATAGTTTTGTTACTCCTGAACCATGGCCAATGCCAGGTTATGATTCAGATGTTATTATGGCTGCGGGAGCATTTGTCCAGGGGTCATCAATAGAACTTTCTGCTGACGGACCTTTAAAGGAACCTTATTCAGTATTCTTCCAGGGTGGTCTTACATGGTATCATGCTAAACTTGGAATTATGATGAGTGTTCAGAAAATGTATGAAAAAGAGCTTATAAAGCTTTGATTGAATTAATATTTGTGTTATAATGCATTGGAGTATGGATTTTTCCGTACTCCAATTTATGGTTAAAGGGTGAAATCTATGAGTAATATTTCTAAATATAAGAACGGCTGGCTCTTATGGCTTTTTATTCTTATAGGCATTGTGCTGGGGGGTCTTATTGCAGAACTTACTGCCGGAGTGCATGCGCTCAGCTGGTTGTCTTATGGACAGAGCTTTGGTCTTGACAGTCCGCTTGTATTGAATCTGGGGGTACTTGTACTTACATTTGCCTTACAGATTAAGATTACGATTGCAAGTATTATAGGAGTTATACTGGCAATTGTTATTTACAAATTTATTTAATCTGACTGCTGTTTATTTTATGGTATATGAGAATATAATAACAGATGAGAACTGTGAGAAGCTTATGCCTTATGAAAAGTGCCTTGAACTGGGTGCTAACGCTTTGAGTAATGCTGAATTACTGGCAGCAATAATAAGGACGGGAACCAGAGGTCTTAATTCTGTTGAGTTGTCAGAGAGAATTCTTTCTGAATTTGGAGACCTGAATGGTCTTCATGACATATCTGTTGCAGATTTTATGGCTGTTAAGGGAATTGGCAGGGCCAAGGCAGTACAGATATGTTGTATTCTTGAATTATCGAGAAGAATTGCCAAGCAGAAAGCAAGGCAGAGACTGGATTTTTCTAATGCATCTTCTATAGCAGAATATTATATGGAAGATATGAGACATCTTGAAAAGGAACACTTGATTCTTGTTATGCTGGATTCAAGATGCAGACTTATTAAAGATAAGATTATGTCAATTGGAACATCTAATGGTTCTATGGTATCTGTCAGGGAGATATTCAAGGAGGCACTTGATAACAGGGCTGCCCTTATTGTTCTTCTGCATAATCATCCGTCAGGCAATCCTGCTCCGAGCAGGGAGGATATGTCGGTCACAAGAAATGTTGCAGAGGCTGGCAAAGTGATAGGAATTGAACTGGCAGATCACATTGTTATTGGGGATAATTCTTATTTTAGTTTTAAACAAATGAAATATATTTAATATTAAGGACAAGAAAGGAATCTAAACATGGGTAATGCATACGGAATTGATATAGGCACAAGTAATTTTAAAATGTGCTGCAATGATAAGGATAAGATACTTAACGAGAAGAATATTATAGCTATAGCTAACAAGACAGAACTTCTGGCTTTTGGTGATGAAGCATACGAAATGTATGAGAAAGCACCAGAACATATTGATGTTTCATTTCCTGTTAAATATGGAGTTATAGCCGATATTGAGAATATGCAGACTCTTCTTTTTAATTTCTTTAATAAGATCAATGATGGAAAGAAGATAACAGGAACAGACTTTTATATTGCAGTACCTACTGATGTTACTGAGGTAGAAAAAAGAGCGTTTTATGAGCTTGTTGTTGATTCAAAGGTTAAAGCAAAAAACGTGTATGTTGTTGATAAGCCTGTTGCAGATGCGATTGGAGCAGGACTTGATGTTACGAAATCCAAAGGAATAATGATTGTTAATATCGGAGCTGAGACAACTGAGATATCAGTCCTTTCATTAGGCGGTATCGTTATAAGCAAAGCTGTAAAGATAGGCGGTAATAAGCTTGATGACTGCATCATAAGCAGTGTAAGAAAGGCTTATAATCTTGTTATCGGAAGCAAGACAGCAGAAAATCTTAAGAAAGAATTAGGAAGTGCTGTTCCTGTATCAGAAAAGTTTGCAGCCGGATTTGGAAGAAATGTTTTATCAGGACTTCCTGTAAGCGTTGATATTTCTTCAGATGTTATATATCAGGCAATAATTGATGCACTTCATTCTATTATGGATGCAATTAAGGTTATACTTGAAAGAACTCCACCAGAACTTGCTGCTGATATAATCAAAGATGGAGTTTACTTTACAGGTGGTACAGCCCAGATTAATAACCTTGAAAAGTTTATTAAAGAAGAGACTAACCTTAATGTTAATATTGTGGATCATCCGGCTGAAAGTGTTGTAAGAGGTCTTATGGGAGTGGTATCTAATCCTGAATTTTCTAAGGTTGCATATACTCCTACAGAGAAAAATTTTGATTAAGGATAGGATTAAAGATGAAAAAGAAAATTTCTTCATTTATGACATCGAAGAATATTCTTATTATTCTTACTGTTCTTTGCTGTTTCTTTATAGGAACGAGTTTTTTTACTGATACGCTTACGAAACCATTAAAGAAGGCGGTTTCCATGGTTGTTGTTCCTATTCAGAAAGGAATGAATAATATTGGATTATGGGTTTATGATAAGTATGAAACTCTTCAGGAAATATCTGTAGTCCTTGATGAGAATAAGAATCTTCAGAGTCAGGTTGATGAGCTTACGGAAGAGAATAATCAGTTGAAACAGGATTCATATGAACTGACAAGATTAAGAGAGTTATATGAACTGGATTCGCAATATGAAGATTACACTAAAGTCGGAGCAAGGGTTGTTGGAATTACAACAGATAACTGGCATTCATCATTGCAGATAGATAAGGGAACAGATGATGGTCTTGCTGTTGGCATGAATGTAATTGCAAGCGGTGGACTGGTTGGCATAATTTCAGAAACAGGGACTGGTTATTCGATAGTAAAGACTATAACAGAGAATAACAGCAACGTAAGTGGAATGCTTATAGATACCAATGATACGTGTATTGTACAGGGAGATATTGAACTTATGGATTCCGGAATGATACGTGTTTCACATTTTGGAAGTGATGTTATTGTCAGAAATGGAGATAAGGTCGTAACTTCTAATATAAGTGACAAGTATTTACAGGGAATTCTTATAGGGTATGTTAAGGATGTAAAGCTGGATTCCAATAACCTTACCCAGTCAGGTTATATTGTACCTGCTGTTGATTTTAACAATCTTCAGGAAGTTCTTGTTATTACACAGCTTAAAGAATAAGTGTTTAGGACATTTGATTATGAAAAGAAAGATATGTGAATTAATTGTTATTTTGTTTTTCTATCTCATGCAGGTTTCAGTTGCAAGGGCAATTTCAATAGCGGACATTTCACCAAACTGGCTCATCATTTTACCAGTGTTTTTTGGATTTTTCTGTGGTAAGAATGATGGAATGTTTGTAGGCTTTTTTTCAGGCATTATGTATGATTTGTTCTTTTCAGGACTTTTTGGCTTTACAGCACTTGTTTTTGTATACATAGGATATTTTTCAGGCTTTTTTTACCAGAAATATGAAATCAGAGAAATTCTGATTCCATTAGCTTTGGTTATAACAGCTGATTTTGGATATGGATTTATATCTTATATTGGTAACTTTCTTTTGTACAACAGACTTAATATAGGGTATTTTGTATCAAGGTTTATTTTACCGGAAGTTGTATATACTGCACTGGTATCACTTGTTATATATCATCCTATACATTATATATGTGTGTTGACAGCTGCGGGAAGAAACAGAAAGAAGAAGGGTTTAATTGATGAAGGAAGTATTTGATTATGTAATAAGTCTTCTAAAGTCAAGAATTTTTCCAATGATTCTTGTTTTTGTTGTTCTGATTTCAATTCTGGTTCACAGATTATTTGTTCTTCAGATAATAAAGGGAGAATCTTATGTTGAAGACTTGTCTAGTTCTATACAAAAAGATATGAGTGTTGCGGCTGCCAGAGGCCGTATCTACGACCGCAATGGTGTTCTTCTGGCTTATAATGATTTATCTTATGCAGTTAAGATAAGCGATTCAGGAAGATATTCAGATAATGAAACAAAGAATACAACTATTAATAATTCTATTAATAAGACATTAAACATTATAGAGGATCATGGAGATACATACTCTAATGACCTGCCAATCATATATAATAACGGGCAGTTTTCATATAATGTTGAGGGGACATCACTTTTGAGATTTTTAAGGGATTCTTATGGAACTGAGTCAATAGCTGCACTTACAGATGAACAGAAAGCAACATCAGCAGAGAATATGTTCAAATTCCTCTGTAAGACATACAGTGTTGATTATGATGAGTTTGGCATAGAACATTCTCTTATGATTGTTAATCTTAGAAGATACATGGCAGCCAATTCATATAACAGATATCTTTCATTTATTATAGCAAATGAAGTATCAGACGAGACTGTTGCGGCAATACTTGAAAACAGTGATGAACTTGTCGGTGTAACTGTAGATGAACAGTATATAAGGAGATATGTTGACAGTATATACTGCTCGCAGATTCTCGGATACACGGGAACAGTTTCTAATTCTGAACTTGAAGAACTCGGAAGTGGATATGAAAGCAATGATGTGGTTGGTAAAGCCGGCATAGAAAAGAGCATGGAAAGTGAACTGTCAGGCACAAAGGGCGAAAAGTCGGTTTATGTTGATACAGTAGGAAGAATAACAGAGGTACTTGATGAGGAAGATCCTCAGGCAGGGCATGATGTTTATCTTACGATTGATATTAATCTTCAGAAACAGATTTATAATGCAATTGAAGATGAGATAACAAATATTTTCCTGACATATTATACTTCCGGAGGTACCAAGGTTACTTATAATAGTTCGGGTGATGTTTCTAATATATATATAACTGCACAGGAAGTGTATTTCGCACTTATTGATAATAATCTTGTATCATTAAAGAAACTTGAAGAACAGGACAGTGATAATGCTGTAGAGGTGTATAATCAGTTTCTTATAAAGAAGCAGGAGACAATCGACTGGCTTAAGGAAGAGTTATCAACTGGTAATACTCCATATGGAAAGCTTTCAGAGGAGCACCAGTTATATATATGGTACATTTATGATTTGCTGTGTACTGAGAATATATTCAGTACAGCTAATGTTGATACAAGTGATGATGTTTACAGAGACTGGATTGATGGTGATTCAACAAGTCTTGAACAGCTTCTGACATATGGAATTTCCAAGAACTGGATTGATATGTCGTCTCTTACATCTGAAAAGTATACAAGCCTTCAGGAATCATATGATGCACTGGTTGATTATGTTTTGTCCGCATTGGATACTGATACAGCATTTTTTAAGAAAATGTATAAGTATATGATCAATGATGGAAGTATTTCCGGAAGACAGGTGTGCATGCTTCTGTATGAGCAGGGATTCCTTGATATGGATGATGATTCATCAAGATATTCTGCTCTGGCATCGGGAAGTCTTGGTGCATATGATTTTATGTTTTATGTAATATCTAATAAGATTATTACACCTGGACAGCTTGCTTTAAAGCCATGTTCAGGTTCAGCAGTTGTGACAGATCCTAATAATGGAGATATTCTGGCGCTGGTTTCTTATCCAAGCTATGATAATAACAAGTTATCAGGAACTATTGATTCAAAATATTACAGTTCACTTGTTAATGATAATGCCAGTCCTCTTCTTAACAGGGCGACACAGTCATTTATTGCGCCAGGTTCTACTTATAAGCCTTGTACTGTAATTGCAGGAATGGATACGGGAATAATTACAGCATCAACAGTGTTTAACTGTTCAGGTGTATTTGATAAGGTTACTCCATCTCCTAGATGCTGGAGATTATGGGGACATGGTGCAGAGACTGCTGCAACTGGTATCAGGGATTCATGTAATGTTTATATGTATAATGTTGGCTATAATCTTGCCTGCAGTAAGAATGGTTCATATAACAGCACATATGGAACTAATATTCTTAAGAAGTATTCAGATATGCTTGGTTTATCTACCAAATCTAACATAGAGATAGAAGAAGGAGAGCCGGGAGCATCTTCACAGAATGCTATTACGTCAGCTATTGGACAGGGTAACCACAGATATAGTACTCTTAACCTTGCAAGATATGTTACAACGCTTGCTACATCAGGTACATGTTATAATCTGACATTGGTTGATAAAATTACTGATTATGATGGTAATCTTATAAGATATAACAGCGCAGAGGTTAACAATACAGTTGAATTAAGTTCTGATATATGGAATACTGTACATCAGGGGATGCTTATGGCAGGTCAGTCTTATACAGGATTCTCTGTATTAGGTATGTCAGTTGCAGCTAAAACAGGTACTGCACAGGAAAAGAAAACTGATCCTGACCATGCTACACTTATTTCATATGCTCCATATGATAATCCAGAGTATTGTGTGGCTGTGCGTATCCAGCATGGATATGGTTCAGGTAATGCGCTTAATCTTGGTACAGAAATCTACAAAATGCTGTTTAATATTACTGAAGATTAATATTATATAATTAAAGAGGTGAATGATTTGGATAATGCAGTTGTAATCAAAGGAAGCAAGAATGGAATAACAGTATTTCTTGATAAAGACATGCCATTTGATGAATTATTAAAAAATGTATCTGATAAGTTTAAAAATGCGTCAAAGTTTTTTAATAATGCTAATATGGCAATTGCTTTTAATGGAAGAACGCTTTTACCAGATGAAGAAAAGAAAATTCTTGATGTTATATCCGATGTTTCAGAACTCAATATAGTGTGTGTGCTTGACGAGAATGGCGACATGAACAGAATATGCGAGGAAGCTGTAAAGAAAGCTCTTGATAGTGTGGAGAAACATATAGAAAAGGAAGAGATTAAGCCTCAGCCACAGTGTATGTTTTATAAAGGTACATTAAGATCCGGACAGGTTTTTGAAGCAGATGGAAGTGTTGTTATCCTTGGGGACGTTAATCCTGGAGGTAAGGTTATAGCCAAAGGCAATGTTATTGTACTTGGTAATCTTAAGGGCAATATATTTGCCGGAGTTGATGGCAATGAGAATGCTTTTGTAGTTGCATTGGAGATGAACCCGATGCAGATAAAGATAGGCGACATTATTGCCAGAAGTTCAGATGCAGGTGCTAAGATTGCAAAATCAAAGAACAAGGCTAAGGTATTAGAACCTAAGATAGCATATGTATATGATCAGAATATTTATATAGAAGATCTTGAGCAGAATGCATTAGATGACATTATAGTTGAATAATTTTAAAAAACAGTTGATTTAATAATAAAAATCTCGCATAATTAAGATATTGCGATTTATTATGAATAATTAATGGAGGGTTAATATGAGTGAAGTTATAGTTGTAACATCAGGAAAAGGCGGAGTAGGTAAGACTACAACAACAGCGAATATTGGTACAGGTCTTGCCAAGCTTGGCAAGAAGGTTGTTATGATAGATACTGATACGGGCCTTAGAAATCTTGATGTTGTATTAGGACTTGAAAACCGTATTGTATATAATCTTGTTGACGTTGTAGAAGGTAATTGCAGACTTAAGCAGGCAATGATTGCTGATAAGAGATGTCCAAAGCTTTTCCTTCTTCCAACTGCACAGACAAGAGATAAATCTGCTGTTACTCCAGAGCAGATGGTAAAGGTAATTGATGAGATTAAGAATGATCCTGAAGGATTTGATTACATAATTCTTGACTGCCCTGCAGGTATTGAACAGGGATTCCAGAATGCTATAGCAGGAGCAGACAGAGCTTTGGTTGTTACTACACCAGAAGTATCAGCTATAAGAGATGCGGACAGAATTGTTGGATTATTAGATGCACATGGTCTCCAGAATCATGAGGATCTGATTGTTAACAGAATTAGAATGGATATGGTTAACAGAGGCGAAATGATGTCTATTGATGATGTTAATGACATATTACAGCTTAATGTTATTGGTGCAGTTCCAGATGACGAGAATATCGTTGTTGCAACTAATAAGGGACAGCCACTTGTAGGTGACGATTCACTTGCTGGACAGGCTTATATGAATATATGCCGCAGAATTACTGGTGAAGAAATTCCGTTCCTTGATCTTAATGGCAAGGGAGGTTTCTTTAAGAAACTTTCATCTCTGTTTAAGAGCGATAAGAAGAATTAATAATATATATAATAAGCTGTTTTAGCCAGCTTATTATGGGAGGGATTAAATATGGGATTACTTGATTTATTTAAGAAAAAAGGTTCAAGTGATGTAGCTAAAGACAGATTAAAGCTTTTGCTTGTATCTGACAGGGCTAATTGTTCACCAGAAGTCATGGAAATGATTAAAAATGATATTATAAAAGTTATTTCAAAATATATGGAAATTGATACAGATGGTTTAGATATCCAGATTACTTCAACAGAATCTGATACTAACAATGGTTCTGTACCAGCTATTTTTGCTAATATTCCAATTAAGGATATGAGAAATAGCGAAAAGTAATAAGGATTTTATTATGTTAAAAAAATATAAGCTGCGTTCATACAATTTTATATTAGTGTTTATTCTTATTGTAACATCTGTATTTGCACTGGCTGTGGTTAACAGTGCCAATAGTGCATATACAATGAAGCAGGGAGCTGGTATAGTTGTTTCGTTTGTAATAATGATAATTGTATCATTTATTGATTACAACTGGATACTTAAGTATTACTGGATATGGTATGGAGTGGTTACTGCTATGCTTATAGGTGTTCTTACTGTGTTTGGACATGGTTCACATGGTGCAACAAGATGGCTTAAGCTTGGTCCAATACAGTTACAGCCTTCGGAATTTTTAAAACTGGCACTTATATTGCTGGTTGCGAAGCTGGTTGCTGCTAATAAAGAAAAGCTTAATTCTATTAAGTTCCTTGCTTTGGTAGCATGCCTTACTTTGTTTCCGATATTACTTGTAGCATTACAGCCAAATCTTTCAACAGCTATACTTTTAACTCTTATTGTTATTGCAATGTTGTATTGTTCAGGAGTAAGCTATAAGATATTTGGAATAGCAATTCTTATTGCAATTCCTGTAATATCAGCATTTTTAATATATGTTGTTTCTGTTGAGCATCCAATTCTTATTAAGGATTATCAGAGAAAAAGAATTGTTGACTTTATTGAAGGAAATAAGTCCGAAGAGGTTGATATGAATGATGCAGGATCATATCAGCAGGCATATGCTGTCCAAGCTATAGGTTCAGGACAGCTTACCGGAAAAGGCCTTAATAATAATGATACTTCCTCTTTAAAGAATGCAGGATATATTGCTGAAGCGCAGAATGACTTTATATTTGCTGTAATAGGAGAAGAATTAGGTTTTGCAGGCTGCTGTATTACAATTTTTTTATTGTTTCTGATTGTTTTAGAGTGTATAATAGCAGCAGTAAGGGCTAAGAATTTTGAGGGACGGCTAATATGCTGCGGGGTTGCAGTATATATAGGCTTCCAGACATTTATTAATATAGGTGTAGTTTCGTGGATTCTGCCTAATACAGGTGTTCCTTTACCTTTCTTTAGTTGTGGTATCACATCACTTCTTACTTTGTTTATAGCTATGGGAATTGTTCTTAATGTTAGTCTGCAAAGAAACATTGATGGAGATGACGATATGTTTGCAGATGACTTTAGAGGATAATTTTATTATATATTTTATACATTAGGGGGAAAGCGTTAATGAACATCGGGTTAATTGCACATGATTCTAAGAAAAAGTTAATGCAGAATTTTTGTATTGCATATAAAGGAATTCTTAATAAGAATCAGCTCTTTGCAACTGGAACAACTGGAAGACTTATAGAAGAGGTTACCAATCTGTCTGTTCATAAGTTTCTTGCTGGGCATCTTGGTGGAGACCAGCAGTTATGTGCCCAGATTGAACATAATCAGATTGATTTAGTTATATTCCTTAGGGAAGCTGAGAATCCAATGGCACATGAACCAGATTCTGATAATATATGCAAGCTTTGTGATATGTATAATATTCCATTAGCAACTAATCTTGCTACAGCGGAACTGCTTGTTAAGTCGCTTGAGAGAGGCGATATGGAATGGAGAGAAATATATCAGTAGAACAGTAGTTGGAAACGCATAATCACGAAATATAATACAATAAAAGCTGATTCATTTATGTAATATCTATTAAGGTATTATGAAAATGAATCAGCTTTTATTATTTAATCTTTTCTTAGTTTAACAACATTTCGTGCGGATCGTTTGTTTTCTTCAACGATTTCAGCATAATGTTTTCTTGTTGTATTAACATCTTTATGACCGAGTACATCGGCAACAAGATATATATCCTGGCTTTCCTGATAAAGGGAGGTTCCGTATGTACTTCTTAATTTGTGAGGAGTAATATGCTTGACAGTTGTAACTGTGTGGGCATATTTCTTAACAAGAAGCTCGACAGATCTTACGCATAGTCTTTTGTTTTTGGCAGAGATAAACAACGCATTTTCATGTCCTGGTTCTGGAGAGAGCGCTTTTCTTTCTTCCATGTAATTAAGAAGAGCTTCACGCACTTCATCACCAAAATAAACGAAGCTTTCAGCGCCACCTTTTCTGATAACTTTTATTCTGTCATTATCGAAATCTACATCATCGATATCAAGCCCGACACATTCGGATACACGGATACCAGTTCCAAGCATAAGTGTCAGAAGAGCAAGATCCCTTGTTTTCAGCTTTTCATGGCTTACAAGCTGTTTTTTAGTAAGAGAATTGCCTGATTCTACATTATCAAGAAATTCAGCAACTTCATTAGGTTCCATCCTGATGATAGCTTTATCGTGTATACGTGGCATATCAACTTTAAGTGTAGGATTAGAAGATATGATTTCAAAACGATAGTAGTAGGCGTAGAAACGTCTTAAGGAACAAAGCTTTCTTTTGGCAGCACTTTCTGAATTAGTTATATTCCGGCCATTTTTTCTGTATAGTTTTACATGACGCAAATACTTTGTAATATCTGTTCCGTCAATTTTATCCAAATCTTTGGCTGTAAAATCTTTCATTTTATAATTGGCAAAAGCCGGTACACATTCAATTAAAAATTCAAAAAAACCTTTTATATCCATTGCGTATGCAATTTTCGTGCGGGGTTGTTTATTAAATTCAAGACTGTCAAAATATGATGAACAAAAATCAGGAAGAATATCCAGAAGTTCATTAAGCTTTTGTTTATATTTGATATTTTGTTGTTCAGTGTATGTTTTACTAGCTGCCATAAAACCCATCCTCCATATAAAATTGAATAGAAATATCAGCGGTAGCACATGTTATATGTATAGTCGCCATAAACCAATCACTTCGCTAAAGCCGAGTTTAACGAAGTGATTGGTTATTTTTTATATTATATTGTAAAATAAATTATTTTGCAACTAATTTCCCTTGATACAGACGCTTATTAATCACATTGATATGAAAACTTTTTTGGTAAGATTTAATCTTACCAAGCTCATTATCAGTTATTATCGATATACATGTTCCTGTATTGCCGTTACGTCCACAGCGACCACATCTATGAATATATTCTTTATTTTCTTCAGGAAGGTTTACGTTAATGACTGTATCTACATTATCAATCTGTAAGCCCCTTGCTGCGATATCTGTTGCAATTAACAGCTGAATCTTTCCACTCTTAAAATTCTCTATAGCAGCTTTTTTAGATAAATTATCTTTATTGCCGGCTATTGAGGCTACATTATAATTGTGATATTCAAGCTTCTGGAGTGATTCTTCAAGATCATATCTGGAATTAACAAATATAATTGCCTTTTCAGGTTTGGCAGCTTTAATTATTTTTCTTAAGGTTTCTATTCTTTCACGTCTGTCAGATAATACAAAGATGTGTTTAATTGTAGACGGAATCTGGCTGTCATTGCCGGAATTATTGTTAATATCAATGAAGATTGGTTTGGATGTCAAATTATTAGTGCGGGTTTTCTTGTCTACACTCGCTGAGAATAAAAGAACCTGAGTGAATTTCATTAACGACTTTCTTATAGATGTAACATCCTGAATAAATGTTTTATCAAAAAGCCTGTCTGCTTCATCAAGAACAAGAGTCTTTACCTCATGCACCTTAATCTTTTTATTAAGTATAAGCTGATGAATTCGGTTAGGTGTTCCAACTATAATCGCAGGTTTATTGGTCTTTAGTGATTCGATCTGTCTTGATACATTAACATCTCCTATTAATGCTGCGGATGAGAACTTGTTATCATAATAAGAGAATATCTCTTTTATTGTATTATTGACCTGGATTGCGAGTTCAGCAGTCGGAACAAGAATAATTGCCTGGATATTATTAGTATTATCCTGTAAACGTCCCATTATCGGGATAAGGTAAGCAAGTGTCTTTCCTGTTCCGGTTGATGAACATGCTATTATATCACGATTGTTAATGATATGCTTATACGTCTGACGCTGTATTTCGGTCATATCGACGATTTTATTATCTGAAAGATAATCTGATAGACTTTTGGGAAAATCGCTTATATCGCTGAATTTCATTATAATCTCCTTAATGTTAATTATTATATATAAATCATGTTATTGTTAGATTTTAACAAAAAAGCAGTGAAAAGTCTATCATAAATAGCTTGTCACTGCATGTAGGTACTAATTATTATCTTTATTATCTGGCTTCAGCTGAATAATAATATACTATAAGATTCTTACCAGAATGAATTGTTTCAGAACTTAAATCATTAATCTGCATTATATTACTTATATACGAAGAGGTATCTTCCGTACCATTGTTATATCTGTCGGCGAGTGACCAGAGTGTATCATTATCTTCAATAGAAACTGTAGTATAATACTTGTAAAGTCTGGTCTTATTATCATCAGAAGCCTTAACAATAACGCTTCCTATTGAAACGGCAAATATAAGAATCGAACAGATTATAATCATTCGTAAAGACTTATGGGTCATCTGTCTGTTGCGTCTGATCCTGTCTGCTTTCTTCTTGGCTGCTGCTCTTCTATATGTGTATTCTGAATTATTCATATGTAAAACCTCCAATCAAACAAGTGTTCTGTTACTTATGAATTGATTATATAATCAGAACACTTGTTTGTCAATAAAAAATCGAACAAATTTTCCGAACATTTTTTCAGAAATTATGTTTGATTATATTGGCATAATATGTTAGAATTATTTAAAAGAAATATATGGAGGTCGACAATATGGCATATGGCAGAATTACTCAGAAACAGTCTGAGATTCTTGAGTATATTAAATCACAGATTCTTAACAAGGGATATCCACCATCAGTAAGGGATATATGTCAGGC
>CAMDYG010000037.1 GCA_945910225.1 uncultured Eubacterium sp.
TGACACGCTGAAAGCCAACAGGCAGATATGCGTTGGAATGGCAGCGAATATGATTGGCGTGAATAAGTCGATAATCGTTGTGGCAGCAGGACCATTTGAATTCGCAATGATTAATCCAGTGATTACCAGCAAGTCAGGAGAGTATGAGACTGAGGAAGGCTGCCTGTCGCTTGACGGCGTCAGACCATGCGTAAGGTATGATGAGATTGAAGTGGATTATCTTGACAGTAATTTTCAGCCACAGCACAGGAAATACAGTGGGTTTACGGCGCAGATAATACAGCATGAGGTAGACCATTGCTGTGGAGTGGTGATATAATTAGTAATAAAGGTGAGTCCTACCTTTAAGTGGAGGTTGTAAAAGCGAAAGAAGCCGTTTGGAATATTTCAGATGGCTTCTTTTTTACTCAGCTTGATTTATGAGAAAACCATCATTTTTCTATCATACATTTCTCATTTTCTGTATCTATCATAATGGCATATTAAGAAAAGGAGAAATGCATTATGATAGCAAAAGACAGAAAAGGCTCTGGTCTTGGACTTTCTATTGTGAAATGGATTGTAACACTTCATGGCTGGCAGATACATGCGGAAAATGAGCTTGGAGAAGGAAAGAAGATGGTGGTTACAAATGTGTCTTAAGGAAGAAGTAGAATAATAGCAATAAGATTTGAAATAATAATAATTTAGTAGTAAAATTACATTACCAAATTTCGTACAATGTACAAAAATAAGGAGTCATTAATCCATTGGATAAGGTACAAATGGATAAAATAGCATATGATAAAAACGGAAGAATTTTTACAAATCCAGTGGATGAGGATATGGACAAAGAAATAAATGAAGTTCTGCTTCTGAATGGTGAAGTTGGAACGGAAAACAATGCAGTAGATCCTTCAACAGAGTTTATCAGAGGACGTAGGGATGCATATCTTAGAGCAAACAATATACTTGACAGTCTTGGAAGAAGATGCTCTTCGGTAACTGTAAAGAAGATAATATATAGAATTCAGAACGAAGAGATTCAGGATGAATATGTAGGAGTAATTCTATTTAGACTAAATAAAAAAATATAAATCGCTTGTTAGACAGGGATTATAGTATAGAATCAAGGGACTTCGTAGTTGAAAATCACCACAAAAAAAGATTATGATTACATTAGCATTATTTTGTAGAAAAAGGAAGGAATATTATGGCACAGAATCATTTGGAAGAATTTCGTGAAGACTTAAAAGAGTTTCATGAGATGACAAGGAAATTTTATAACAAAGAAATTGCTGTTCCGGAATACAAATCTTTTTCCGGCGGCTTCGGAAGCTATGCGCAGAGAGGCGGAGAACGCAGCATGTTAAGACTGCGTCTGTCCGGTGGAGAAATCGATAAAGACAAGTTACAGTTTATTGCAGAAAGCATGGAAAAATATCAGATTAGCCTGGCACACCTGACTACCTGTCAGACCGTTCAGCTTCACAATCTGACCGAAAAAGACGTTTGCCAGCTGATAGAAGAGGCGTGGGAACACGGTATTATCACCAGAGGCGGTGGCGGCGACTTCCCGAGAAATGTGATGTGTACCCCGCTTTCCGGAGTTGCAGAGGATGAGACTTTTGATGTGCTTCCGTATGCAAAAGAAGCAGCAGACTATCTGTTAGGCTTTATTAAAAAGGTAAAATTACCGAGAAAGTTAAAGGTTTGCTTCTCCAATAACGAAAAAAATGAACCACATGCTACCTTCCGTGACCTTGGATTTGTGGCAAAGGACAACCATACCTTTGATGTGTATATCGCAGGCGGACTTGGTAACAAGCCGAAATTTGGTGTGAAAGTTGCAGAAAATGTGGAGCCTTCCAAGATTTTGTACTGTATCAAGACAATGGTAGATGTATTTACCGAGCATGGGAATTATACAAGCCGTGCGGCTTCCAGAACCAGATTTTTGCAGGATACACTTGGAGTAGAAGGACTTCAGAAGGTATTTGCCGAGAAATTAGAGAAGAACATTGCAGAGGAAAAACTGGATATTTCCGTAATGGAAGAAGCGGTAACCAAGACAGGAGAAAAGAGTACAGACGAAGCCTTCCTTGGTAATGCAAGAGTTACAAAGCAGAAACAAGCCGGCCTGTATGCCGTTTTGTGTCATCCAATCGGAGGTGTCATTAAAGATAATTTCTTCCGCAAACTGTATGATGTCATTGCAGACATGCAGGATGTAACACTTCGTCTGACACCGGATCAGGGTTTATATGTGATTAATCTGACCGAAGAAGAGGCGAAGAAAGTACTGGCATTAACAGCAGATGAAAGCGGTGCTGAATTTGAAAGATCGACAGCCTGTATCGGTGCAGATATCTGTCAGGTCGGAATGGGTAAGTCTCAGGCGATGCTTGCAGCCTGTGTGGAACGGGTACGGGAAGAAAAGCTCCCGAAGGATGCGCTCCCGGCAATTCACATTTCAGGATGTCCATCCTCCTGCTCCGCACATCAGACAGCAGTCATCGGACTTCGCGGTGCGAAAAAGCAGACAGAAGAAGGACCGAAGGATGCCTTCTTAGTGATGGAGAATGGCTGTGATAAGGCAGGAGAAGAACAGTTTGGTAATGAACTGGGCGTTATGACTGTAGAAGACATTCCTGAATTCTTTGCAGAGCTTGGACGAGCAGTGGCTGATAAAGGCCTGTCCTATGCGGAATTTAGAAAGCAGTATCCGGATATGATTGCAAAGATTGCAGAAAAATATGTTTAAATGAAAAAGTTTTAATGAAAAGAATGTGGGCTGACATTGTGTGGTCCACATTTTTTGAAGTACAAAATAATGTTTAGGGAGAATTAGCGTGGGAAAAACAAAACAAAGCAAAGGCAACAGAATATAGCAAATTCTCCAAAAACAATTCAAATAATGATTTTGATGAATTAGAATATGCACTTAATGTCTTAGATACTTGTATTTGAAAAGGCATAAGTTAATAATACGGGCATAAAAAAACTGGCTGAGGTACAGCCAGTGAAATGAGGGAGGGTTTGCATAAAATCTCGTATTTTTCTATGCATATCTATATAAATGCCTGCGTAAACATAATCGTTATCTGTTGGTTATTCAGATATCCGGTTTGTTCCTTAAGCTTGTTTATATAATACTGGGAAAATGTGACAGAAGTGTAGACAATTACGAAAGAAAATGTGAAACAGTATAATGTGTTTATAAAGAAATAGTAAAATCCCCGGAAAGTCTGTTAATGCAGAACTTCTCCGTGGATTATTAGTGCAGATATTATCTTACCATGCTTAAGAATTCTTCATCAGATATCTTGGAATTCATTACAGCATTTCTTATTGCAGCAGACATAACGCGGGCAGCAAGTGTTCCTGCAAAGTTGATATCAACATGTACAGCCTCGCTGTCTCCTCGTTTTGCAGTACTTGCAGCATATATTGTGTCTCCGTCTGCCATTGTACCGACTGGATTAATGCAGCGAGCATAAGCATTTCTTGCCATAGATGCAATCTTGTTAAGCTCAGCCTTGTTAAATGCAGCGTTGGTTATAACTGCACCGATTGTTGTGTTGCCTGTGAACATATCGCGCGGTGCCATGAACTGAAAGAGTGCTTCTTCACAGCTGATATACTCTGTTCTATCTGCGTTCTTAAGTCCGGCAAGCTTTTTACCAGTTTCATAATCTGATATATCGCCAAGTGCATTTACAACAACAATTGCTGTCATTGTAAATGTGCCTGCTTTCACTGAATATATTCCAAGTCCGGACTTTTCAGCCTGCTTCATACCCATAATCTTGCCGACAGTAGCACCTGTTCCCGCACCGATACAGCCCTGAACAGGTTCGCTGCTATCCTTAAGTGCCTGCATGCAGGCCTCGTAACCCATTGCACTGTCCGGACGTATTTTAGAACTTCCATAGCCAAGATCAAATATACATGACTGGCATACAAGTGGAACAAGTGAAACACCTGTGTCATATCCTATACCATGTTCTTCAAGACATGTCATAACTCCGTCAGATGCGGCAAGACCATATGCTGAACCGCCTGAAAGAACGATTGCATTAACAGGATTGTCAGCAGTCATGGGCATAGTAAGAGGAGTCTCTCTTGAAGCTGGACCACCTCCGCTTATGTCACAGCCTGCTGTTGCACCATCAGGGAAATATATAACAGTTACACCAGTGCCAGCTTCCTTGTTGGAAGCATGACCTAATTTAAAATCATTAATATCATTAACTGAAATCTCTGTAAACAAAACTAATCCTCCGTTGATCATGTCCGATTTATTCAATTTAAGCAACAGATTAATTCTGATTAAGCTTAAGTGCAGCATATAATGCGCGTGATACAACACTTGCAACAAGGAAGCAGATACCTGCCTCAATAAGTCCCTGAACACCAACAAATAATACTACGAATATAAGTGGGTTCTTAGCTCCAAGTGCAGTAACGAAAGCCTGTACATAATCTGTATTATAGAAGAATAGAACAAGTGAACTCATGAATAATAAAGTATTAAGTAAAGGACAGCAAAGACTTGCTATATAATAAGAAAATTTCTTAACTCCCTTAATACTGTGAAGTCCCTTAAATATAAGTCCAGTAAGGAAACCTTCAAGAGTTCTTGTTACTACTGTTGTTACAAATGTACCAAATGGATTGATTCCGAGAAGAACAGTTCCCATTGCCCCACCAACGAAGCACTGATAAAAACTTGTGAGTCCGAATGCCAGACCACAGATTAAACCGCCGACAGGTCCTAAGATGATAGCACCTACAGCTACAGGAACAGTTAAAAGAGTAATAGAAAGTCCAGGGGTACGGATGTAGCCTAATGGGGTCAGTGACATAACGAGTATGACCGCAACCATAAGTGCCAGCTCCACCATGTACTTAGTGTTGAACTTCGTTGCAGAAGTCCGGGTTGCATTGATAGTATTCATATTGTCTCCTTTGCGAAAAGGTATGCAGCCTTTCCGACTTGTTAAGATACATCTCCGTAAGACGGATGACGTTCGCGCGTATAATAACATATATAATGTCAGATATCAAATACTCTTTATAAATTATTTATAAAAATACAGTTGACATTAATTTACTATGATGGAAATAGGTGCTAATATAAAGAACGCTTATTAATTATTGAAAGCAGATTTTATGAAAATATTTATCAATAAAGATGGGAGAGTGTTTATGAGCAGAATTATTAAAAATGTGCTGCCATACTGGAAGTCGATAGTGCTGATATTTGCACTGCTTATTGTTCAGGCAATGTGCGATCTGTCACTTCCATCGTATACTTCAGATATCATTGATACGGGTATACAGAATGGTGGTATAGAGCACACTGTGCCAGAAAAGATTACTAAGGAAGAGTTTGATACTGCAAAGCTTTTTTTGACAGAGGAAGAGTCTAATGTATGGGATGAATCATATTCATATAATGAAGATGAGGATTTGTATGAGCTTAATGTAAAAAGTTCTAAGAAAAAGGATGAACTTGATGATACACTTTTTACAGCACTTATAATTAATAATCAGATGTCTGCTGTGACTGAAAGTGCATTTAAGAGCCGTATGGCAGAGCAGATGGAAGTAGATGAGGATCAGTTGGAAGATGTTTCTATAGAAGACATTGGAAAGTCTATGGGCGTGGAACTTACTACGTTTACACAGATGATGGAAGATTCGGATGGCAATGAAGTTGAAACTACATGTGTAGATATGAGACAGATTGTGAATGCAATGTATAACGCCGGTGCTATGAGTAAGGAGGATATCCTTTCTATGCGCAGCGAATTCCAGAGTACTATTGATACTATGGGAAAGACACTTGTGTCATCAATGGGAATTGCTTATGCAAAGAGCATGGACGCCAAGGCAGGAATGGATATGGATGCTATTCAGACAAGATATCTGTGGGTATCTGGTCTTAAGATGGTTGCTATGGCATTGCTTATGGCTGTTACTTCTGTATGTATAGGTTTCCTTGCATCAAGAGTCGGTGCAGGAGTTGCAAGGGATATGAGAGGAAAGCTGTATTCTAATGTTATGGGATTTTCTAATGCCGAGATGGATAAATTCTCTACAGCCTCTCTTATTACAAGAACAACTAATGATGTACAGCAGATTCAGATGGTTACTGTAATGATGTTAAGAATGATTCTGTATGCTCCAATTCTTGGTGTTGGCGGAATTATCAAGGTTGTTGGAACTGGAGCCGGCATGGGCTGGGTTATTGTCATGGCAGTTCTGGTTATCATCGCATTTGTAATGCTTCTTATGGTGGTTGCGATGCCTAAGTTTAAGCTTATGCAGAAGCTTGTTGATAATGTCAACCTTGTATCAAGAGAGATTCTTACAGGTCTTTCTGTAATCAGAGCCTTCGGACGAGAGAAGAAGGAAGAGGAAAGATTTGATGAAGCTAATAAGAAGCTCACTAAGACAATGCTCTTTACTAATAGAACAATGACATTCATGATGCCTACAATGATGCTTATTATGAATGGTTTATCAGTTCTTATTGTGTGGGTTGCTGCACACAGAATTGACGCCGGAGTTATGCAGGTAGGTTCAATGACAGCATTTATAACATATTCAATGCTTATAGTTATGTCTTTCCTTATGCTTACAATGATGTCAATAATGCTTCCAAGAGCTATGGTTGCTGCTGATCGTATAGATGAGGTTATTAACACACATTCTTCAATAGAAGACCCTGAAAAGCCTGAGACAATCGAGGATGCAAAGGGAGTTGTTGAGTTTAATCATGTTAATTTTATGTATCCGGGAGCTAAGGCATATGCGCTTGAGGATATTACATTTAAAGCAGAGCCGGGCAAGACTACAGCTATCATAGGAAGTACGGGCTGTGGAAAGTCAACAATCGTTAATCTGATTCCAAGACTGTATGATGTTACGGAAGGAAGCATTACTATTGACGGACATGATATAAGAAATGTTTCTATGCATGACTTAAGAAGCGGGCTTGGTTATGTGCCACAGAAAGGAATGCTTTTCTCTGGTACTATTGCAAGTAACTTAAGATTCGGTAATCCTGACGCAAGCGATGAAGATGTCGTTAAGGCGGCACAGATTGCACAGGCAGCCGAGTTCATTGATAACAAAGCTGAGAAGTATGAAAGTCCTATAGCACAGGGCGGTACTAATGTTTCAGGCGGTCAGAAACAGAGACTTTCGATTGCAAGAGCAATAGCAAAGCATCCAAGAGTGTTTATATTTGATGACAGTTTTTCAGCGCTTGATTTAAAGACTGACGCAATTCTCCGTAAGGAGCTTGCTGCAAATGTGTCTGATGCTACTGTTATTATTGTAGCACAGAGAATCAGCACAATACTTCATGCGGACCAGATTCTTGTTATGGACGATGGTAAGATTGTCGGCAAAGGAACTCATGAAGAACTTATGAAGACATGTGAGACATATCAGCAGATTGCAAGTTCACAGCTTTCTGCTAAAGAACTTGGAAAGGAGGCCTAGTCAGTATGGAAGATAATAAAGATATCAAAATGCCACAGAAGAGAAGAATGGGACCTCCGGGAAGAGGAATGGCACCTGTTGAGAAAGCCAGGGATTTTAAAGGCTCAATGGGAAAGCTTATCAGATATATAGGAAGATATAAGATTGCGATAATATTTGTTGCAATTATGGCTATATGCTCAACAGTATTCTCTGTTGTAGGCCCTAAGGTTCTTGGTAAGGCAACAACAGCACTGTCAGAAGGTCTTGTAAAGAAGATTGCCGGAACTGGCGGAATTGATTTCGGAAAGATTGGAACAATTCTTATATTTGTACTTTGTCTGTATGCCGCAAGTGCAGTATTTAACTTTGTACAGGGCTGGATAATGACAGGCATTACACAGAAGGTCTGCTATAGATTAAGAAAAGAGATAAGCGAGAAGATTAACCGTATGCCTATGAAGTATTTTGAGAGCAGGACATATGGTGAAGTGTTATCAAGAATTACTAACGATGTTGATACACTTGGAATAGGACTTAACCAGAGTATTACAACAATCATTACATCTTTAACTACTATGATTGGTGTTCTTGTCATGATGTTAAGCATTTCACCTCTCATGACACTTATTGCGGTTATAATTCTTCCGATATCAATCGGACTTGTTTCTTTCGTAGTTAAGAAGTCACAGGGATATTTCAAGACACAGCAGGAATATCTTGGACATATTAATGGTCAAATTGAGGAAACTTACGGCGGACACATGATTGTTAAATCCTTTAATAAAGAAAAGGATATGGTTGATTCATTTAACAAGACTAATGATGTTCTTTATGGTTCAGCATGGAAGTCACAGTTCCTTTCAGGAATGATGCAGCCAATCATGATGTTTGTAGGTAACTTAGGTTACGCATGTGTTGCATTGACTGGTGGTCTGCTTGCTATTAAAAATGTTATAACAATCGGTGATATTCAGGCATTTATCCAGTATGTGAAGAACTTCACACAGCCAATCCAGCAGATTGCACAGGTTATTAATCAGGTACAGTCTATGGCAGCCGCTTCTGAGAGAGTATTTGAATTCCTTGAAGAAGAGGAGGAAGACCAGACTGTTAAGAACCCTGTTTCTACTGAAGGAATTAAGGGCGAGGTTGATTTTGAGCATGTAAGATTCGGATATAATGAGAACCAGACTATCATTAAGGATTTCAGTGTAAATGTTAAGTCTGGACAGAAGGTTGCTATCGTTGGACCTACAGGTGCAGGTAAGACTACTATTGTTAAACTGCTTATGAGATTCTATGATGTTAATGATGGTGCAATTCTTGTTGATGGACATAATGTTAAGGATTTCAACAGAAGAGAATTAAGAGATGCATTTGGAATGGTTCTTCAGGATACATGGCTCTACAAGGGTACAATTATGGAGAACATCAGATACGGAAAGCTTGATGCAACTGATGAAGAAGTTATTGCAGCAGCCAAGGCAGCTAACGCCCATCACTTTATTGAGACTCTTCCGGGTGGTTATGATTGTGAGCTTAACGAGGACGCAAGCAATGTTTCCCAGGGACAGAAGCAGCTTCTTACAATTGCAAGAGCAATTCTTGCTGATAATCCAATTCTTATCCTTGATGAGGCGACATCTTCTGTTGATACAAGAACAGAGGAGCGAATCCAGAAGGCTATGGATAATCTGATGAAGGGCAGAACAAGCTTCGTTATTGCCCACAGACTTTCAACTATTAAAGACGCTGATGTGATTCTTGTTATGAAGGACGGAGATATTGTTGAGCAGGGAACTCATGATGAGCTTCTTGCGAAGAATGGTTTCTATGCAGACCTTTATAATTCACAGTTTGAGCAGGCATCATAACAGAGTGCTGTGCTGGATATTCTTGCATATTAATCTGACATAGTATATTATGAAAATAGTGATGTGTTTCGTTAAGAGGACAAAATATGAATATACTTATATGTGATGATGATAAAAATTACGTGTCTTTAATAAAGAAATATGTGAAAAAATTCTTTACTGAACATAAGATATCAGACTATGAAATCCATGAATATTATACAGGAGAAGATGCATTAAAGGATAATGCATTTGTTGATATAGCATTTCTTGATGTTGAGATGGGTGGCATTAATGGTATAGATGTAGGAAGAGAGTTAAGGAAAAGAAATTCTAATATAATTATATTTGTTATAACATCATATATGTCATATCTTGATGATGCCATGGATGAGAAAGTATTCAGATATATTAATAAACCAATAGATAAATACGCAATAATGCGTGGTATGCAGAAAGCTATGACAATATGCTACAGCAGGCATGATAAGAAACTTATGATAACAAGTGCAGATGATAATGTCATTATCAATCAGAGCTCAATAATATGTATAGAGTCTTTAGACAGGAAAAGATTTATCCATACTGTTGAAGGTAAAGTCTACAGCAGTATGGAAAGTATTTCTTACTGGTATAACCAACTTGACAAAGATGTCTTTTTTATGACTAATAAATCATTCATAGTTAATGTTAAGTATGTTAAAAGCTTTTCTGATGGAATGATAGTGATTGAAGGAATGAAGAACAAAGCTCTTCTTTCAAGAGATAAACGAAAAGAGTTCAAGCAGAAAGTTCTTATGTATCTTGTGAGTCAGGAGTAATCAACGATGTATTTAATTATTAGCTATGTGTTTGCACATATTATAGAGGCTGTCATATTGTGGCTGTGTATGTCACAGATGTATAACAACAAATATAGTCAGTATATTACAGCGCCAGTTATATTTGCCGGACATGCAGTTATGTTTGGCGATCTATGTATATGTAATAATGTGTATATCACAACAATATGTTCTGTTGCCATATATTTTGTGATTATATGGGGACTTTATCATGTTAGTGGGAAAACTGCATTATTCTGGTCGGTTATTCTGACCGCAGTGATAGCTTTATCAGAATTAATAGTATATATTACAATACAGCAGCTGGCGGGAACTATGGATGTTAAAAGCAGCGGCGTGACGATCAATCTTGTGGTTGTATGCTTAAGCAAAGTTTTATATTTTATACTGGCAGAGATAATGGTATTAATTAATAGGAACAGCAGACATAGCAGACAGCAGGTTGTTAATGATAAGTCAATAATAATTCTGATGACATCACTTATTGTTTCATTAATGGTTTTTATGACTTATTACATAGTGGGTACTTCATTTGAGATGCAACACAGAGCAACAGCATGGATGATTGTTAGTTCAATAGGGCTGGTTGTATCGGATGTACTGGTATTATGGCTCAACACAAGAATGAATCAGAAAAATGCTGAGAGTGAAGCCGTAAAGCTGCAGTTAGAGAAAGAAAAGGCAGATGCACAGTATTACAGGCTTGCATATGAAAAGAATGAAAGCCTTGAAATTCTGAGGCATGATATGAGTAACCACCTTAATACAATTCTCAATATGGGAACAGATAATGATGTTAAGAAATATGTAGTGGATATAATGGATGAATATAGTATAGCCAAAAGAACTACATTTTCTAACAATAATGTATTAAATGGTCTTGTAAGCCAGTATATGGAAATGTGCAAGAATGATAATATTAATCTGACAGTAGATATAAGACCAGACACTGTGGAAAATATAGCTCCGAATGATGTTGTTGCTTTATTTGGAAATATTTTGTCCAATGCATACGAAGCAGTTAAGGAACAGAAGGAAACACAGCCTTCATATATAGAGATTGTAGTGAAAAGAAAAGATAATTTAATAATTATAATTGCAAGTAATTCATGTTATAAAGCACCTTATATATATAATGGAAGGATGCTTTCAACAAAGAAAGATCATGTTAGGAAACATGGATATGGCATGAAGAGCATAGAGCGTGTTGTTGACAGGTATCATGGAAGCCATATGGAGAATTATGATACAGAAACAAGAGAATTTGTAATATCAATTATGTTACTGATAGAGTCAAATAAGGAGCTGTACTAACGATAGTACAGCTCCTTATTTTTTCCAAACAGACATATGATATGTGATAAAGAAACAACGATTATGACAACTGCTATGCAATTAGCTAATCTGTAAATCTTTAATACTGATAATATTATGAAAAAAATATTACAAATCAATAATATTACATTCATATACCTGCGGTAATGTCGTTTCTCAATATCGGATACAGAATGTTTCACAGATATAACTGGACCGATGACTAATAATTCTGTATCACACAGTGCGAGAATAATAATTATATAAAGAGAAGGTCGTATTATGCCGGACAAAAGTGCCATGGCAATTAAGGAAAAACTCGAAAAGATAAGACAAATGGAGGAGGAATCAAAATGGTATCCGCCGCTATATTTTCTTATGAGCAGGAAAGAAATGATTTCGACGAAGCCCAATAATATGTTATGACTGATAATACAGAATATTGCAAAAATAGAAACCGGAATAATAAGCAATAACAAATAATTAATTGCATAACTGTATAGTTCAGTCTTCGACTCCTCCACAAGTCTTAATCTGACAAGATATAACGCAAGTTTCTCTGCCAGCTTCTCTGCCATTATCTTACTTTCTTGAATTTCTTAAGGTCAGCAGGTTCATTTGACTGACAATAGATAATACTAGAAGAAGAATTAGCACTTGAAGATAAAGCACGATTTAAAATTGCTGTTACACCCTTACCAAGAGTATTTTTTAATTCCTTTTTCATACGTAACCTCCTTATATAATTATATGCTAAATTATATTTTAGAATTACCAAATTGAAAATAATAAATGCTTATCTTGTCAAAAAACATGTCGTAACATGTATTTTTTAATAAAAAACACAAAAAATATGTGCTCATAAGAATAATATTCGTGTATAATATAAATGATGATATTTATAAAATTTAATAACAATTTCTGATAGTAAATGTTGCGATATGCGATATATATGTGCAGATAAAACGTATACTAAAATTTAATAGTAATCATACTAAAGAGTAGGGGTTGCTATGGAGTATACAAAACAATATAAAGCATTTTGTAAAAGATTAAGCATATATAGAAAACTGCTTGATTATAATCAACTTCATATGGCTGACGTACTTGGGATGACAAAACCAGAGTATGTAAACAGAGAATCGGGAAGGAGTCTTGTGTCTGGTAAAGATATCAGAAAATTATCGGATACAGGTGCTGATATAGATGAACTTTTAGTTGATTCACACAGAAAGACCAGCCCACATGTAATATCGGGTATGGTTAGGGAATATGACAATAATACAGTTGAATATATGAAGAATATTCTGAGTGATTATATAATATATCTGTGTGAAAAGAAAAAGGACAACAAAAACAAAGCATTTATAAATAATGTTAAGCTGCTGAAGGCGATGGATAAGGATTCCACAGCTGATTCTATGTTAAAGTGTATAAGAGATATTAATAAAATAACAGACCAGCAGGTTATATCGGATAGTCTTGGAATATCAAGATTCAAATATAGTAAGATAGAGAATAATAAAGAGTATCCTGATGCCATGGTGCTGATAAGATTATATGAATTATACGGATATGTCCCATCAATGTATCTTAAGCTATATGATATTCAATTAGAGATAATGGATTATATATATGATGATCTTACACAGAACGAACAGAAACAGATTATTGATTTTATAGATAATCTTAAGAATTTTGTGTGAGGTAATGGATATGGATAATGGCAATATAATAAAGATAGGCAGCCGTGTTGGATGCAGAAGAAAGGAGATGCATATAGGACAGAAAGATCTGGCTGATAAAATCGGAGTATCACAATCATATATGTCTAATATAGAGAACGGCAGAGTTAATGTAAGCATAACAACATTTATGAGATTATGTGAAGAGCTAAATGTTACACCTAATTATCTGCTGCTTGGAAGCATGGATTCAAGGGGATTGGAAAAAGACATAGCTGATGGATTGAAAATGTGTGATGATAAGACTTTAAAACTTATTCATCATATAATGGAATATATGATAAATAATAATTCAGATAAGGAGTTGTACTAATTGTACAGCTCTTTTTTTGTGTAAAAATATGGTACTTGACATATAGAACAAATGTTTTATAATGAACGTATGTTCGATATTATTTCAGGATTAACAACTAAAGAAAAATTAGAGATTCTTGCGGATGCTGCAAAATATGATGTTGCATGCACATCAAGTGGAGTGGACAGGAAGGGAAAGAAAGGATTCCTTGGCAACAGTGAGTCATGTGGCATATGTCATAGTTTTGCAGCAGATGGAAGGTGCATATCTTTACTTAAAGTGTTACTTACCAATCATTGTGAGTATGATTGTAAGTATTGCATTAACAGACGTTCCAATGATGTGCCAAGAACAGCATTTGAACCAGATGAATTATGCAGACTTGTAATAGAGTTCTATAAGCGGAATTATATAGAAGGATTGTTCTTAAGCTCCGGAGTATATAAGAATCCGGCATATACAATGCAGAATATATGTGAGGTATTGAGTCTGTTAAGAACCAGGTATAGATTTAATGGGTATATACATGTTAAAGCAATACCTGGTGCTCCGGATGAATTACTCTCCAGGGCAGGATATCTGGCAGACAGGATAAGCATTAATCTGGAATTGCCAACATCTGAAAGTCTGTCAAAGCTGGCACCTAATAAGAATTTTAATACGATACTTGATCCAATGAGCAAGATTACAGGAACGATAGCATCGGACAGACTGGCCGTTGGCAAGAATCCGAGGATGGAGAGAAGCAATATTAATAATTATTTGGCAGGCAGTATATTTAACACATCAGAGAATATGAATAATAGCATTGATGGAAGCAGTGAGGGATATCTGACAGGTCATGATGGGAATATTGGTGAAAATGTACTGCCAGCAGTATCGTCAACTGAAAGTATGCACAGGTCTTTTGCACCAGCGGGACAGAGCACACAGATGATAATAGGAGCAACACCAGAAACTGATCTTACGCTTATAAGAACAACCCAGCATCTGTATCAGAATTATGATCTTAAGAGGGTATTTTATTCTGCATATATACCAATTAATGAGGACAGTGAATTACCATCGCTGGATACAGCACCGCCATTGTTGCGTGAACATAGATTATATCAGGCAGACTGGTTGTTACGATATTATGGATTTCATGCAGATGAACTATTGTCAGAAAGCAGACCTAACTTCAATGAACGGCTTGATCCGAAGTGCGACTGGGCAGTCAGACATCTTGAAGAGTTTCCTATAGAGGTTCAGACCGCACCGTATGACAAGCTTTTGAGAATACCGGGAGTTGGCCCTAAATCGGCAAAAAGAATTGTTCAGACACGCAGATACACAAGTCTTGATTTTGATATTCTTAAAAAGATGGGAGTTGTATTGAAGCGGGCACATTATTTTATAATGTGTAACGGAAGGATGATGTATCATATACCGATTAAAGAATCGTATATAACTGCAAGGCTGACAGATGAAGAGCATAAAGATAATTGGAAGGTTGTGCATCAGAATGAAAAATATGAGCAATTATCTCTTTTTTGAGGAGGTGTGATTAACTTGTATATATTTACATGTGAAGATAGATTTCAGGATATGATGTGCTGCATATATGAAGCATGGCAGAAAGCTTTGAAAGTGGGACATGGATGTGTTAGACTTGAAAAAACAGGCAACGAACAGCCATCATTATTTGATGAATACATAAAGGTCGATTATTGTGAAGATGAATATTGTAAGGTTGTCCGGTCTATTAAAAGAAAGATTTCTTATCAGGCATATGAAACAGTGTATTATGCATGCCTTTCATCCGAACAGGATGCTCTGGATTGTGTATATCGTTTCCTGATAAAAGGATTCACTTATGGAGAACGTGTGCTTCATATGCGGAATGATTCTGATGTTGATAGAATTAATACTATATGCAGAAGGGTTATTAATGAGGCAAGGTATTTCAGAGAGTTTGCAAGATTCAATTCATTATCAGGGCGGGTATATGTATGCCATATAGAGCCTAAGAATGATGTTATATATGATGTTGCACAACATTTTTCTGACAGGATGCCATCTGAGAACTGGATTATAATAGATGATAACAGATCAAAAGCAGTGGTACATCCTATAGATGCTGATATGTATATAAGAAATTTCAGCAGTAAGGAAATGGAATCACTGGCAAAGACAGAATCAGTGAATGATGAATATACAGATATGTGGAAGACATTTTTTGAAGCTATTGCGATAAAGCAAAGAAATAATCCGGAATGTCAGAGAAATCTTATGCCAATATGGATGCGCAAGCATGTTACAGAATTTCAATAGAGATAACAGGTGGAATGTAATGATAGATAATAAAGAGCAGTATACAGAGTATCTGGATGGTTTAACTGAAGATATGCCCGAGGAGTTTTTCAGGCTTGCACAGGTGTTTGAACTGAATGTGTTTGAGCCGGTTACTATTGAAGGGGAGAAGGATATTCATGCTGCATATCTGATGAATGATGCGGTTGAAAGTTATTTTGTATTTGAACAGTCAATAATAATGGGAGAATACAAGAATGGCGATTTTTGGCAGACTGCAAGTATAGAACATGATAGTAAGGGTTACATGCTTATAGTTAATCAGGGAGGAGAGAACATATTTACTATAAGATTTGTGCGCCTGTATATCAGAACTATGTATTTTGATTATGGCTGTATGGGACATTTCTGGGTTAAGGGATATGAATATTTACGTCAGCTTGAATATCAGCTTGCAGACATAAGGGACAAGTATAGATATCTGGGGGATTCATCATGTACACAGAAAGAGTTAGTGCTTATGCAGCTGGCAGATTTTCCACCAATTAAGAAGTATAGATCTGTACCGGAGCCATATTATGTACCATATCCAGATAAGATATATCCAGAGGCGGTTCAATATCTTATTGGCATTGCGGATAGAACAGGGGATAGCTCCATGACAAGACAGTTAAAAAGCTATATGAAGAATCCTACGGCTTTGAAATGCAGGATATTATCATATATGTTTCATAAAAAGTCACACGGCGGCTTCATAGATAATATAATTGCAGATTTAAGAAGTACTTCTGCTGTATATAACAAAAGAACTTTTTCTGAAAAAGAGGAATTGCAATATGCAAATGTGCACAGACAAGCAGAATCAGCAATGAAAAGATTCACAGAGAAGGGATATGAATGTCTGTTATATCGGGAAGAACCATTTATGTATTCTAAGGATTCTATAACGTATAAGGAACATGTTATGGTATTCAGAAATGGGATGATTAACAGACATTGCGATATATATACTTATGAATATGATGGAATTTAATTGAATGATAATGTTTGTATGATGTATAATGCTATTAATGTATTAATCAGACATTTTTATTATGATTTTAATATAAAGGAGAAGAGAAAGAATTATGGGGAAAGTAAAAGTTAATTCTAAAAATAATCAGGTGTATGTACAGATCAGAAGTACTGCAGGGGAACAGATTAATGTTAATGCTGCCTCAGAACTGTCAAGAACAATGGTTGAAGGATTTTTGCCATTTTCAATAACAACGGATAATGATGGGTTTACGACAGAGTATAGGGCATCTGGAGTAGTTACTGTAAAAGAATTTTTTAGGAATACAGTTATAGATCAATATACATTCTGGGCTTTCATGGATAGCAGCATAAGAACATTGACAGGAATGTCTGCCTATAATATGGAATATGGTAATGTATTAATAGATCTTGATACAGTAGCAGTTGATCCTTCAACTGGAAGAGCACTTTATATGTATTATCCAGTATATGGATATAATAATGGAATGTTTTTTAATGTCTTTTTATCTGAAATCCTTAAGATGATGAAAACTCCAAAAGATGCAGATTTATCATATCTTGGTAATCTTAATACAATTCTTATGCATCCGGAGAGTATGTCATGGGATATTTTTAAGAATTATGCAGAATCTATCAGAGTACAGAATACTGCTCCACATATGATGGGATGGTCACAGGTGCCACCAGTACAGCCGGTTATGCCACAGATTGTTAACTCACAGCCGGTTATGCCGCAGGCTGTGGTTGTGCCACCAGTGCAGAATGTTTCTTCAGTACCAGCATGGCAGCCGGTTAAGGAAGATAATGCCCAGACAGGAAGAATATGCCCGGTATGTGGAACTAATAATACAATATCAGATGCACTGTTTTGCGTTGGATGTGGAAACAGACTTCCCGTACAGGAAAGTGTTGAAAATAACATAGCTGGTAATTCGGAGGAAAAGGAGTGCCCTGCATGTGGATATCTTAATAAAGCTGATGCAGTATTCTGCTCAAGATGTGGAGGCAAGTTGGAAGAGATGATATCCAATGATACAGAGCTGCCAGCTGAAGGTGGTATTAATGGGGATGATGTCAAAGATGAATCAATATCTGTGACTGATTCTGGAGACGAGATGCCTGATTGCCAGGAGAAAAAGGACAATTTAATTCTTATACGTAACGGAAGAGTAGTAGATGCTGTTACTGGAACAGATGCTGTAATGAATGTCCTGATAAAGAATAATGTGATTGAAGAGGTTGGAGCAGAAATTGAAGCCGATGGGGCAGAGGTAATAGATGCCAGTGGACTGGTAGTTGCTCCGGGATTAGTGGATACACATGTACATTTCAGAGATCCAGGATTTACCTACAAGGAGGATATTATAACTGGTGCAGCAGCAGCAGCCAGAGGTGGGTTCACAACAGTAGTGTGTATGGCAAATACAAATCCTGCTGTTGATAATGTAGAGACACTTGATTATATTCAGAAAAAGGGAGAACAGACAGGAATACATGTTTTACAGACTGCTGCAGTCACAAGAGGATTAAAGGGGCAGGAGCTGGTTGATATGGATTCTCTGGCACAAGCAGGTGCAGCAGGATTTACAGATGACGGAATTCCAGTTATGAATGAAGATATTCTTGTAAAAGCTATGCAGAAAGCGGCTGAACTTGATCTTCCAATAAGTCTTCATGAGGAGGATCCGGAATTTATAATCAGACCAGGTGTTAATATGGGAAGTGTATCTGAACAGTTAGGATATGGCGGAGCATCAAGAACAGCTGAAGATGTCATGGTTGCGAGAGATTGTATGATAGCACTTCATACAGGGGCGTCAGTGTGTATTCAGCATATAAGTTCTGGTAATTCTGTGGAACTTGTAAGAACCGCCAAGAAGCTGGGAGCTGATGTTCATGCGGAAGCAACACCACATCATTTTACTCTTACAGAAGATGCAGTGCTTCAGTATGGAACAAATGCAAGAATGAATCCACCTTTAAGAACTGAAGAAGACCGAAGGAAGATTATAGAAGGTATTATGGATGGAACAATTGATATGATTGTAACAGATCATGCTCCACACAGTGAAGAAGAGAAGGCAAAAACACTAGAGACTGCACCAAGTGGAATAACAGGATTGGAAACATCACTTGGTCTTGGAATAAGATCACTTGTTAAAGCGGGGCATATATCACTTCTTAAGTTGATGGAACTTATGAGCAAGAATCCGGCAGAATTCTATCATATGGTTCCAGGCACCATTCAAAAAGGTGCACCAGCAGATATTGTGATATTTGGAGAAGATGATATATGGACTGTAAAAAAAGAAGAATTTGCATCTAAAGCAAGTAATAGTCCATTTATTGGATGGGAACTTCCAGGAAAAGTACATTACACTATATGTAATGGAAGGGTTGTATATAAGGCATAATTTTATTTATTTTAAAAAAACAGGTTGACATGTTTGCAAAATAGTATATATTTAAACTAATACGCATATTTAAGACCGGAATAATTAAATAACGTATTAGGAGGTTTTACTTGAAGATAAAATTAATAGAAAGAAATGGTAAAAAATTTTTTGTTTACCATACGTCAAGACAGATATGTAAACAGGATCTTTTAGACATAGTATATTTTGAGAGAGTGGGCAGAAGAATCAGAATGTATTCACTTAAGTCTGGAGATGAAGAGATATATGGAAGTCTTGCGGAGTTATATGAACTTCTTAAAGGTGAGAGGTTTGAATATGTCAATCAGTCAGTTATTGTTAATTTCGATCACATAACTAATGTGAGAAATAATTATGTGAAAATGAGTGATGGAAGTAATGTTGAAATAAGCCGCAGCAAGAAGAGAAATGTTATAGATGGATTTTTCGATATACTTAATTAGTGATGTATAAGTTGGTGGATAACAGAACATACTGATATTTGTAAAATCAAAGACATGATGATAATATACTATTATATTTTGATGTGTCCGGAGGGATTTCTTATGATGTATTATACTGTATCGCAGTGGCTGATATTCTTTTTTATATATTGTTTCTTTGGCTGGATATGGGAGTGCTGTTATGTTTCTGTAAGAAAGAGAAAGTGGGTTAACAGAGGATTTCTGCATGGTCCATTCCTTCCAATATATGGATCTGGAGCAATAGTGATTCTCCTTAGTACAATAGCTGTAAAGGATATCGTGCCACTTGTGTTTCTGTTTGGCATGATAGCCTCAACAATATTGGAATTCTGTACGGGGTACTGTATGGAGAAACTTTTTGGAGTACGATATTGGGACTATAGTAATCTTCCATTGAATTTTAAGGGACATATATGTTTTTTTATCTCATTAGCATGGGGAGGGTTTTCTATAATACTTGTCTGCTTTATTCATAAGCCGATAGAAGCACTTGTTCTTATGATACCTAAGACTATAGCAGATGTTATTGCACTTGCTTTGGCAGTGTACATGGCTGTGGATTTCACTATTTCTATTAATGAGGCTATGGATTTAAGAGCAACACTGGAAAAATTCACTAAAGAAAACGAACAGCTTAAAACATATGCAAGAAGAGTTGAGATAACAGCAACATTTGCAGAAGAAGAATTTAATAAGAAAAAAGAGCAGTTTATGGCTATGGTTAATGAAGAAAGAAGAATGCTTGCAGAAAAGGCGGACAGAAGATACAGTCATATTGCCAATATTATTAAACGTAATCCGGATGCTGTGTCAGTTATACATAAAGATTCTATTAATGAAATTAAAGAGATTATCGCTGCTAAGAAATATAATAAAAAATAAATATTCTATAATTTACAATAATACTGAGGTGGATTTTGGAAAGAATACTATTATACAATGTGTGTGCTAATGAAGAAATAATAAGAATTGCATCCAATATGCGTATAAAATGTGGAACTATAGATGCGAATGATCAGGACAGGCTGATTAAGGATCTTGCTAGTGACATAAAGATAAAAGAAAGTATATGCAGTTCTGAAATGACTCAGAAAGCACATATGGAAAGTATGCTGATTTTTTGTGATGTCAGTGAAAAACATATGGATAAATTATTGTTTGAAATAAAACATAGAAGCATTGATATAACATTTAAAGCAGTATTAACTCCTACTAATAGTAGATGGACACTTAGGGAAATGCTTACACAGATGCGAAGAGAAAGATTTGAATATTTGAGAATGAATATGAAGTAATAA
Source organism: uncultured Eubacterium sp. (assembly GCA_945910225.1). Taxonomy (GTDB): domain Bacteria; phylum Bacillota; class Clostridia; order Lachnospirales; family Lachnospiraceae; genus Lachnospira. Next base: position 21,056 of record CAMDYG010000037.1, read on the forward strand.
GGAGGATTCAAATAATGGATATTAAGCATGTAAAGGCAAGAGATTTTAATGAGGAAGTACTCAATTCGGATATTCCAGTACTTGTTGATTTATGGGCGGACTGGTGTGGTCCATGCAAGATGTTAGGACCAGTTTTGGAACAGGTTGCCCAGCAGGTTGATGATGTACAGATAGTTAAGGTTAATGTTGATACAGAGTCATCAATAGCTGAGAAGTATAATGTAATGTCAATTCCAACATTGTTATTATTCAAAAATGGAGAATGTATATCCAAAAGTGTAGGCTTTATAAGTAAGGATCAGGTGCTTGAATTTATTGGCAAATAATCACTGCAGGGGGGAGATATGTAAACATATCTCCCCCTAAATTGTACAAAATTAAATACTCTTCATAAATGTATTGATTTATTATGTGAAGCATGTTAGAGTAATCATGGTCAAATTGTTACGGATTTGTCAATGTATATTTATAGGAACAATAAGTATCCTATAATACATGGCAAGTTTTTATTTTGACCACGATTGTATACAGTGTACAAAAAGAAATACAATACATTTCTTAGATGGTACATTGAAATATATTATATTTAAGGAGGATCAATTCAAATGGTTGAGAAGACACAGTGGGCTGGATTCAAGGGAAGACTTTGGAAAGAAGAAATCAATGTAAGAGATTTCATTCAGAACAACTACACACCTTATGATGGAGATGAGAGTTTCCTTGCAGGTCCAACAGAAGCAACTAATAAGCTTTGGGGAAGATTACAGGAGCTTCAGAAGGAAGAAAGAGCTAAGGGCGGAGTTTTAGACATGGAGACTAAGGTAGTTACAGGTCTTACAGCTTATGGCCCAGGATATATAGATGAATCAATGAAGGATCTTGAGCAGGTAGTAGGTCTTCAGACAGATAAGCCACTTAAGAGAGCATTTATGCCTTATGGTGGTATTAAGATGGCTGAGGAATCTTGCGAGAACTATGGTTATACACCAGATCCTGAATTACACAAGATTTTCACAGAATATCATAAGACACACAATCAGGGTGTATTTGATGCTTATACACCAGAGATGAGAGCTGCAAGAAAATCTCATATTATCACAGGTCTTCCAGACACATATGGTCGTGGACGTATCGTAGGTGATTACAGAAGAGTTGCTCTTTATGGTATTGATTACCTTATTAAGTGCAAGGAAGAAGATAAGGCTAACTGCGGATGCGGAGTTATGACTAACGATGTTATCCAGTTAAGAGAAGAGCTTACAGATCAGATTAACGCTCTTAAGGGAATGAAGGCTATGGCTGCTACTTATGGCTTTGATATTTCTGAGCCAGCTACAACAGCTAAGGAAGCTGTTCAGTGGTTATACTTTGGTTACCTTGCTGCTATCAAGACACAGAATGGTGCTGCTATGTCAGTAGGTCGTGTTTCAACATTCCTTGATATCTATATTAACAAGGATCTTGAAGCTGGTAAGATTACAGAGGCTGAGGCACAGGAACTTATCGATCATTTCGTTATGAAGTGCAGAATGGTTAAGTTCGCAAGAATTACATCATACAATGAATTATTCTCAGGTGATCCTACATGGGCTACTCTTGAGGTTGGTGGTACAGGTATCGATGGACGTTCTATGGTTACTAAGAACGATTACAGATTCCTTCATACTCTTGAGAACATGGGACCTTCACCAGAGCCAAACCTTACAGTATTATATTCATCAAGACTTCCTGAGAACTTCAAGAAGTATGCTGCTCATATTTCAGTTACAACATCTTCTATCCAGTATGAGAACGATGATGTTATGAAGGTAACATGGGGCGATGATTACTCAATCTGCTGCTGTGTATCTGCTACACAGACAGGTAAGGAAATGCAGTTCTTCGGAGCTAGAGCTAACCTTGCTAAGTGCTTACTTTACGCTATCAATGGTGGTGTAGATATGAAGTCTAAGGCTCAGGTTGGACCAGCTTATAAGCCAATTACTTCAGATGTTCTTGAATATGATGAAGTTGTTGCTAAGTTTGATAAGATGATGGATTGGTTAGCTGATCTTTACGTTAATGTACTTAACCTTATCCATTATATGCATGATAAGTACTACTATGAAGCTGCTGAGATGGCTCTTATCGATACAGATGTTAAGAGAACATTTGCAACAGGTATTGCTGGATTCTCACATGTAGTAGATTCACTTTCAGCTATTAAGTATGCAAAGGTTACTGTATCAGAGAGAGATCCTGAGACAGGTATTGCTATGAACTTCAAGACTGAGGGAGATTTCCCTAAGTATGGTAATGATGATGACAGAGCTGATGATATCGCTGTATGGCTTCTTAAGTCATTCCTTGACAAGATTAAGAAGAGACATACTTACAGAAATTCTGAGCCTACAACATCTATCCTTACAATTACATCTAATGTAGTTTATGGTAAGTATACAGGTAACATGCCAGATGGACGTAAGGCTGGTACACCACTTGCTCCAGGTGCTAACCCAAGCTATGGTGCAGAGCAGAACGGACTTCTTGCTTCACTTAACTCTCTTACAAAGCTTCCATACGAGTGGGCTCTTGATGGTATCTCTAATACACAGACAATGAACCCAGACGCTCTTGGACATGATGATTCAGAGAGAGTTAACAACCTTGTTAACGTAATGGACGGATACTTCGATCAGGGTGCTCATCACCTTAACGTTAATGTATTTGGTAAGGATAAGCTTCTTGATGCTATGGAGCATCCAGAAAAGCCTGAGTACGCTAACTTCACAATTCGTGTATCTGGATACGCTGTTAAGTTCATCGACCTTACAAAGGAACAGCAGATGGATGTTATCAGCCGTAC